>JAFAFN010000247.1 GCA_023423475.1 Actinomycetes bacterium
CTATTGGTGGTCGCCGGTGTGCTGGCAGGACTCGTCACCGTGGTGCTGCGACGGGCCGAGGCCGTCGCCGCGCGGGCCGCGGCTCGCGAGGAGGTCGCCCGCCGGCTACACGACGGGGTGCTCCAGACGCTGGCGGTGGTGCAGCGTCGGAGCACCGACCCCGAGCTGGTCGCCCTGGCCCGGGAGCAGGAGCTCGACCTGCGGGCCTTCATCAGCGACGACCCCGACGTCTCGGCGGTGTCGTCCGGCGGGGACCGGCGCCCCGCCACCGGCACCGAGCTGCTGACCGCCCTGCGTGGCTCGCTCGCCGAGCTCGAACGGGTGCACGCCCTGAGGGGTGAGCTCGTCGTGGTCGAGGTGCCCGAGCGCCCGGGCCCCGACGTCGTCGACGCCGTGGCGGGTGCGGTGCAGGAGTGCCTGCACAACGCGGCCAAGCACGCCGCGGCGTCACGGGTCGTGGTCTACCTCGACGTCGAGGACGGCGTCCTGGTCTGCAGCGTGAACGACGACGGGGTCGGCTTCGATCCCGCGGTGGTCACCGAGGGCACGGGGTTGCGCCGATCGGTGCGCGGGCGGATCGAGGACGTCGCGGGCTCGGTCGAGCTCCGCTCGCGGCCCGGCGCCGGCAGCGAGGTCGAACTGCGGGTGCCGCTGCCGCACTGATCTGGCGGACTGATCTGCCGCACTGAGCTGGCAGCGCACCGGTCAGGCCGCAACGAGGAGGCCGGCGTGGGCGCCGGTACGCTCGACCCCGATGGGACACCCACCAGAGCAACCGGGTTCCGACGTCATCCGGGTCGTGATCGCGGACGACCACCACATCTGGCGATCCGGCCTCCGGGTCGATCTCGGCGAGGGCTTCGAGGTCGTGGGCGAGTCCGAGGACGCCGCCGCGGCGATCGAGGTGATCGAGGCGACGTCGCCCGATCTCGCGCTGGTCGACCTGCACATGCCGGGGGGTGGCGGACTCGCCGTGGTGCGAGCGTGCGCGACCAGCACGCCGATCGTGATCATCACGGTGTCCGAGGCCGAACGGGACCTGCTCGACGCGATCGCGACCGGCGCGGTCGGCTACCTGGTGAAGTCGACGCGCCCCGACGAGCTGCGTGCCGCGCTCCGCCGTGCCGCCGGTGGTGAGCCGGTGTTCTCACCGCAGCTCGCGGCGTTGGTGCTCTCGGAGTTCCGCCGGATGGCCGGTGGCAGCGAGCCCGCCGACCAGGCCGACGCTGCGATGCGGACCCTCACGCCACGCGAGCGAGAGGTGCTCGGCCACGTCGCCCGCGGCCACACCTACGCCCAGGTGGGCGAGGAGCTCTTCATCTCACCGAAGACGGTCGAGAACCACGTGAGGAACATCCTGGCGAAGCTGCACCTCACCCGGCGTCACGAGCTGGTGCGCTGGGCGGTCGACCGCGGCATCACCTGAGCGGCCTCGTCGCCCGGATCGGGCGGCGAGCTCACTCCCGTTCGCGGGTGTCGCGCAGGAGGACCTCTTGTGCGATCGTCGCGATGTGGCTGCCGTCGGTGCCGAACACGTGGCCGAGCGAGAGACCACGTCCGCCGACGAAGGTGTGGCAGGTGAAGTCGTGCAGCTGCCACTCATCGGCGCGGAACGGCCGGTGGAACCAGATCGTGTGGTCGAGGCTCGCGGTGAACAGCACCTTGTGGAGGACCTCGTCGGGCTCGCGGCGAACCGGGTGCGCCCGGACGACGGCGTCGGTGGGCAGGTCGTCGGACAGGTACGCCAGACCGCCCGCGTGGACGATCTGGTTGTCCGGGAGGTCCTGGGAGACCCGGAGCCACGCGGCCGCTCGACCCGAGCCGTCGCGACCGGCCGGCGCGAGGTGGTCCGCCGGGATGAACGCCCGTTCGAACACGGGGCTCCACGAGTCGAGCGTGAGGTCCTCCGGGCGCGGCACGTCCGGCGGCAACGACAGCGGCTCGATGTCGGCCGAGCGCTCGGCGCGCTGGAAGCTGGCCTCGAGGTTCAGGATCGCCCCGACCGCCTGGCGGGCCACGACACGTCGGGTGGCGAAGGAGCGGCCGTTGCGGATGCGATCGACCTCGTAGCGCACGGGCTCGTCGTGGTCGCCGCGGCGGATGAAGTAGGCACGGATCGAATGGACGTGCAGCTCCTCGTCCTCGACCGTCCGAGCCGCCGCGCGGAGCGCCTGGGCGACGATCTGCCCACCGTAGAGACCGCCCCAGGGGTAGTGCGGTCCGATGCCGACGTACACGTCTGGACCATGGTCGGCGAGTTCCAGGATGGTTCGGAGATCCACGATCCTCCAGCGGTCGAACGAGCGCACCCCGGGTCCTGGGTGCACAGTGATCATGGCAGCTCCGGCGTGCCGACGCCCCGTCCGCTCCGCGAGACTCGGGCCATGACCAACGTGGACCCGGATCTGCTCGCCCAAGCCATCGAGTGGACGACCGCCGCAGGCGAGCTCACGCTCGGCTGGTTCAACCACACCGAGCTGGCCGTCGACGCCAAGGGTGACGGCTCGCCGGTCACGCAGGCCGATCGGGCGGCCGAGCGCCTCCTGCGCGAGATGATCGAGGCCGCCTACCCCGACGACGCGATCCAGGGCGAGGAAGAGGCCGACAAGCCCGGCACCTCAGGTCGGCGGTGGGTGATCGACCCGATCGACGGGACCAAGGCGTTCACGCACGGCGTCGGCACCTACTCCAACCTGCTCTACCTCGAGGACGCCGACGGGCCCGCGATCGGCGTGATCAACCTGCCGGCGCTCGACGAGACCGTCGCGGCGGGGCGCGGCCTGGGCTGCCAGTTCGACGGCGCACCGACGTCGGTGTCGTCGCACGACCGCGTCGAGGGGGCGTACGTGTCGAGCAC
>JAFAFN010000337.1 GCA_023423475.1 Actinomycetes bacterium
CACGGTGCGGACCGGAGGGATGATCGAGATCACGACGTTCACCCGCGAGTCCCTCGGGACCGACGTCCCCACCGGCGGGTCCACCGACGCGATCTTGCCGGGCTCGACCCCGTCGACCGCACGGCGAGTGACGGTGCCGACGTTCAGCTCCGCCGCACCGATCAGCACCATGCCGTCGGCCGAGGGCAGGCCGACGACCTCGGGCACCACCCGGGGTTCGGGGCCCTTCGAGACGATCAGCTCGACCGGCGCGCCGACCAGCGACCGGTTCGATGCCGGTGGGTTCGTGGCGATCACCTCGCCCGCGGGGACCGATTCGTCGTACTCCTCGATCGGCACTGCGGTCAGCCCGATCACCGACATCAGGCGTGTCGCGTCCGCGACCGGCTGACCCACGACGTCGGGGACCCGCACGCCGGATGGCCCGTCGCTGACGCTCAGCACGACCCGCGCGCCGACCTCGAGCCGGGCGCCGGCGATCGGCGACTGGGCGACGACGACGTCGGCGGGCACCCGCTCGTTCGGCTGGAACTGCACATCGACGATGAGGCCGAGGCGCTCGAGTTGGGCCTGCGCCTGGGCGACGGGGCGATTGCTGAGCCGGGGCACCACCACGACCGGCACCTCTCGGCGTTCGGCCGCCTCTTCCAGCACGTGGCTGAACCCGAAGAGCGCGAGCAGGAGCACCGCGACCAGCGCGACACCACCGACGATGGCGGCGACGGTGTGGTCGCCGGTGTCGAGCAGCTCCGGACCGCCGATCTCGGTGATGCGCTCCGCGTCGCTGTCGCCGATGCGGTCCTCGTCGATCTCGGGCGAACCGTCGGTCTCGGGCGACTCGTCGGGCTCGACTGATCCGACAGGCTCCGGCGACACGACGGGCTCGACGGGTTCGACCGGCTCGGGCGAGACGGCGGGCTGGTCGGCCTCGGTGGGGTCCGGGGGGCCGTCAGTCATCGTCGGGCCTGGTCGTCGTGGTCGAACGTGGCGTGGTGGTCGTGGTCGACGCGGTCGTCGTCGTGGTCGGAGGTGGCGGCGGCGCCAGTCGTCCGACGACGATCGTCACCGTCTGGCCGGGCTGCAGCTCGGTGCCCGGTTCGGGGTACTGGTCGAACACGGCGCCGGCTCCCCCGCCGGGTTCGTCGGTGGCGACGAGACGACCGGCGCGCACGACCTCGAACCCCAGCGCCTCGAGCGTCGCCACGGCGTCCGATGCGGCGCGGCGGGTCACGTCGGGGACCGCGACGAACGGCGCGCCCAACGAGTAGACGATCTTGACCGCGGTGCCCTTGGGCACGACGGTGCCCGGCGGTGGATCGCTCGACACGACCGCGCCGATGGGGACGTCGGGGTTGCTGGTCGGTGTGAGCTCGGCGATCGACAGCCCTGCGGCGCCGAGGCGGAACCCGGCGGCGTCGGTGCTCAGTCCGACGATCTCGGGCACCGGACGGTCGTCGGCCCCGGTCGACACCTCGAAGCGGACGGTGTCCTTGCCGGTGACCTCGACACCTGCGGCGGGCCGCTGCGACACGACCACGCCATCGGCGGTGTTCTCGCTCGCGACCTCGACGACCTCGACTGGCACGCCGGCCTCTTCGAGCGCGGGCAGCACCTCGTCGACGGGCTTGCCGACGGCATCGGGCATCTCGACACGCCGAGCACCGCGGCTGATCGTGATGGTGACCTCGGTGCCTTCGCGCACCCTGGCCCCCGCCTTCGGCGTCTGTCCGACGACGGCGCCGCGGGGCGCGGTGAGGCTGTAGCCGTCGACCACCACGGGGACCAGGCCCGCATCCTCGGCCTCGGCGACCGCCCGCGGCTGCACGCGGCCGTCGAAGTCGGGCACGGTGACCATGGCGCCACGTCCGAGCAGCGCGTCGATCGGGTTGAGCGTGCTCGACCAGGCCATCAGCACGACGGCGCCGACGATGATCAGCAGCGACACCGCCAACGGCACGACACCGGCGACCCGCCGCATCTCAACGCCTCACGTGGCCGGCCGCCGGTGCCGCGCCAGGTGTGCGGTCGGGTCGCACCCGACCGGGCATCAGGGTGTGCTCGAGGTCGTCGTGCTCGACGTCGTCGTGGGCGTCGTGGTGGTCGTCGTGGTGGCCTGCGCGACACCGACGACGATGGTCACGGTGCGGCCCTTGTCGGCCTCTCGTCCACCTGCGGGGTCCTGGGACATGACCCGACCGACGTTCGAGTCGCCCGGTGCCAGCGTCTGGGTCTGGCGTTCGACCTTGAACCCGGCGGCCTCGAGCTCGGCCTGGGCCGCGCCGGCCTCGTCACCGACGACGGGCGGCACGACGACCTGCTCGATGCCCGAGGACACGATGATCGTGATGTACGAGTTCGGCTCGAGCGACGTGCCCGCGGGCGGGTCGGTGCGGATCACGGTGCCCTCGGGCACGGTGTCGTTCGGCTCGTAGACGGGATCGCGGAACCGGAAGCCGGCCTCCTGGATGGCTGCCTGCGCCTGTGCGAGCGGACGTCCGTCGACGTCGGGCACGAGCTCCTTGCCTGGTTCGACGCCGACCCAGATCGTGACCAGCTCGTCGGCGCCGACGATGGTGCCCGCTACGGGGTCCTGCTCGACCACGAGTCCGACCGCGGCCGGGTTCTCACGCTGTTCGACCTTGACCCGGAGTCCGAGCTCGGCGAGCTTCGCCTCGGCCTCGGCCTGCGGCATGAGCCCGAGCACGGGGACCTCGATCTCGGCCGGGCCGGAGGAGACCTCGAGCTCGACGGTCGAGTTGCGCTCGATCTCCTCGTCCTTGGCGGGGTCCTGGGAGATCACACGGCCCACGGCGAGGTTCTCGCTCGGGCGCGGGACCTCTCGGACCTTGAGGTCGACCGCTTCGAGCTTCTCGCGGGCCTCGACGATGTCGAGGCCGACCACGGGCGGGACCGTCACCAGGTCGCCGTCGTCCAGGCTCTGGATGATCCAGAACACGAGTCCGCCCAGCAGACCCAGCATGACGAGCAGCAGCACGATGAAGAGCCAGGTCTTGGACTTCTTCTCGGCCGGTTCGGGCTCGGGCTCGTCGGGCACCGGCACGGCGCTGGCGACGGTGGTAGCTGCCTGCACGGTGGTGGCCGGCTCGTCGGCCATCGCGACGGCGCCGGCGGCGACGAGCTCGCGCTCGGCCAGGGTCGACTCACCCGCGAGGAAGCGACGCAGGTCGGCGCGCAGCTCCTCGGCCGAGGCGTAGCGATCGTCGGCCCGCTTCGAGAGCAGCTTCATGATGATCGCCTCGAGGCCCTCGGGCAGGTCCGAGATGATCGTCGAGGGCGGCTGCGGATCGTCCTGGACGTGCTTGTAGGCGATCGCCAGCGGGGTCTCGCCGGCGAACGGCGTGCGGCCGGTGACCAGCTCGTAGAGCACGACGCCGAGCGAGTAGAGGTCGGAGCGCGGGTCGACCGGCAGCCCCTGGGCCTGCTCGGGCGAGAAGTACGTGGCGGTGCCCATGACCGAACCGGCCTGGGTGAGGTCCTCGTCGGGCGAGGACAGCGCTCGGGCGATGCCGAAGTCGGTGACTTTGGCCTGTCCGGTGCGGGTCAGCAGCACGTTGCCCGGCTTCACGTCGCGATGCACGACGCCGCGGGAGTGGGCGAAGCCGAGCCCTGCGGCGACCTCGGAGGCGATCTCGGCCGCGCGACGCGGGTGCAGCGGCCCGTCCGCCCGCAGGACACGCGACAGCGACGGACCGTCGATGTACTCCATGACGATGAAGTACGTGCCGTCCTGCGCGCCCCAGTCGTAGACCCCGACGATGTTGGGGTGCGACAGGTTCGCGGCGGCCTGCGCCTCTCGGCGGAAGCGCTCGACGAACGACGGATCGGCGGCGAACTCCGGCACCAGCTCCTTGACCGCGACGGGCCGGTCGAGGGAGCGGTCCCGTGCCAGGTACACCTGCGCCATGCCGCCGCGGGCGAGTCGGCGGTGGATCTCATAGCGATCGTTCAGGACGCGCGGGTTCTGCTCAGCCATGGCACGCACAGCGTAGATGGCCGACCTGCGCCGACCGCGGACAGGGGGACAGCGGCGGGACGGGAGCCGGCATCACGCTCAGGGCGCCTGCAGCGCGGCCTGGAGCACGGCGCGGGCGATCGGTCCGGCCACCCGCCCGCCGGTCAGCCCGTCGTCGCCGTCGACGCCCTGCACCATCACGGCGACGGCCACGGTGGGCTCCTGCCCCTCGGGTCCGGCGAAGGCGATCATCCAGGCGTGCGACTTCGGTGGGTCGGTGCCGAGC
>JAFAFN010000375.1 GCA_023423475.1 Actinomycetes bacterium
TTCGCCGTGATGCCCTGGGGCGAGGCCGGCACGACTCGCAGCGCGGTCGACTTCACCTTCGACGACGACGGCGCGAGCGTCCGGATCGGGTTCCTGGACCAGGAGGGCCTGGGAACGTTCCGCCGGATGGGGTGACTCGCGGCCGTAGTGTTGCCCGATGGATTCCTCCGCGGAGACCCCCGGCGACACCCGGTCGCGGACCCGGCTCGATCCGGACGTGCGGCGCGAGCAGATCCTGGTCGAGGCATCACGGCAGTTCGCCGACCGCGACTACTCCGCGGTGTCCCTCGAGATGATCGCCAATGGGGCCGGCGTCACCCGCGGCCTGGTGCACCACTACTTCGGTTCCAAGCGCGGGCTGTTCCTCGCTGTCGTCGAGCGAGCCGTCGGGATCCCCGACGGCGTCGCGTTGATCCCGCCCGGCGCGTCGGGCACCTTCGAGGAGATCGTCACCCTCTGCGTCCGCAGGTGGATGCGCATGATCGAGTCGACCGGCGGGCTGTGGATCGCCGCGGACTCCGGTGGCATCGGCGGTTCGGACGCGGACGAGGTGCTCGCCCGGGCGCGCGACGAGCTGGTCGAACGCATGGTCGCCGAGGTGCCGTTCCCCGACGACCTCGACCCCCAGCTGCTGCGAAGTGGTCTGCGCTGCTACGCCGCAGTGGCGCGCGTCGCGACCGAGGAGTGGTTGGTGCGCGGCACCCTGGATCGTGAGCAGACCGAGACGATGCTCCGACTCGAGCTGCTCGGACTCGTCGAGCGCATCCTCCCGGCGATGGGCGAGACCCCCGCCTGACGCCCGCGCTCGGCTGGTTCAGGGCAGCGCGGTGACGAGCACGGGTGCCGTGCGCTGGACCGAGGTGCCGTCCCCGAGCTGACCGCTGCTGTTGCGCCCCCAGCAGAAGCGCTGCGTGGCCGTGTTCGCACAGGTGCTGTACGAGTCCGCGTCCACGCCGATCGCACCGACCAGACCCTGCACCGGGGCGAAGGTGCGCCGAGAGGTCGTCGTGCCGTCACCCAGCTGGCCGTCGGTGTTCATCCCGATACAGCTCACCGAGCCGTCCTCGAAGAGGCCGCACGTGTGCGAGTAGCCGGTCGCGATGTCGACCGCGCCCGAGAGCGGCGCGACCACCACCGGCGTGGGGCTGTTGGGCGCCGTGCCCAGACCGATCGCCCCGAAGTTGTTGCTGCCCCAGCACTTCACGGTGCCGGAGGCCTCGAGCGCACAGGTGTGCCCGCCCGACCCGAGCTCGACGTCGACGGCGTCCTCGACGCCGAGGACCTGGACCGGCGTGTTGCGCTGCACCGTGGTGCCGTCACCGAGCGCGCCGTTCGTGTTGCTCCCCCAGCAGTACAGCGCACCCGACGCCACCGTCGCGCAGGACCGGAGGTTGCCGACCTCGACGTCCGTCGCGTCGCTCAGGCCGACGACGGGAATCGGGGCGAACTGGGTGCCGGTCACGTTGCCCGCCCCGAGCTCGCCGAAGTAGCTGTCACCCCAGCAGCGCAGCGAACCGTCGGCGAGTCGCGCGCACGCATGGGTGTTGCCCGTCGCGATCTCCTCGACACCCTCGAGTCCCTGCACGTCGACCGGCGTGCTGCGGTCGGTCGTCGTTCGGTCGCCCAACTGACCGTAGAAGTTGTAGCCCCAGCACTGCGCTCCACCGGTCGTCGTGACACCGCAGTTCCAGAGTCCCTGCGCCTCGCCGAGCGAGGTGAACGTCGCGTTCGACAGCACCTCGACCGCGCTCAGGCTCGGCGCCGTCGTGCCGTTGCCGAGCTGCCCCCGGGCGTTCGCGCCGTAGCACCTGATCGAGCCCGTGGACATCAGCGCGCAGCTGTGGTCGAAGTTGGGCGAGTGGCGCACGACCGACGGCGGCGCCGTGGTCGTGGTGGTGGTGGTCGTCGACTCGGTGGTGGTCGTCGACTCCGTGGTCGTCGTCGAGTCGGTGGTCGATGTCGTCGATGTGGCCGACGGATCGACGGGCCCGGTCGGTGTGCACGCGACCAGTGCCACCCACCCCAACATCAGCGCGCCCAACGCGCGTCGCTTCGTGCTCCCCATGCCGCACCCCTTCCCTCGGGCGGCACCGTACCCCGAACGAAGTTCGGGAATCCACCGATCGCGTCGATCGTGACCGTCGAGGGACGGGTCGGTCAGGGCTTGGGTTCGCGGGGCAGGCCGAGCACGCGCTCGCCGATGATGTTGAGCACGATCTCGTCGGTGCCACCGCCGAGTCGACCACCCGGCGCGCCGCACACGAGCGTCGCCCAGGCGAAGGTGCCCCAGTCGCCGTTGTCGGCGCAGACCGCAGGGCCGAGCACCTCGGCCGCGTAGTCGGCCGTGGCGAGCAGGTGCCGCGTGCCGGCGAGCTTGAGGATGCTCATCTCGGGTCCGGGCAGCCCGCCGGCCTTGAGGTTCGCGAGCGCCCGCTTGCCCGTGTAGCCGAGCACACGGTTCTGGATGTAGAGCCGGGCGAGGTGATCGCGGATCACGGGGTCCTTCGACTTCCCCATCACCTCGGTCAGGGCGATGATGCGCTCGAACGGCCCGGGCCCGCGACCGAGTCCCATGCCGCTGCCGATCGACGCCCGCTCGTTCATGAGCGTCGTGAGCGCCACACCCCAGCCACCGCCGACCTCACCCAGGCGGTGGTCGTCGGGGATGCGCACGTCGTCGAAGAACACCTCGTTGAAGCCCGAGCCGCCGGTCATCTGCCGCAACGGCCGCACCTCGACGCCGGGGGTGTCCATGTCGACCAGGAAGGCCGTCATGCCGGCGTGCTTGGGCGCGTCGGGATCGGATCGGCAGATGATCTCGCCGAGTCCTGCGTGCTGGGCGTTCGAGGTCCACACCTTCTGCCCGTTCACGATCCAGCTGTCGCCGTCGCGTTCGGCGCGACACGACAGCCCGGCCAGGTCGGACCCGGCGCCCGGCTCGCTGAAGAGCTGGCACGCGATCAGGTCACCGCGGTGCAGCGGCTGCAGGTAGCGCTCGGCGATCTCCGGGCGGGCGTGGGCCGCGACGGTCGGCGCGACCATGCCGAGCCCGATGGTGAAGATCGACTGGTCGGGCAGCTGGTAGCCGGACTCGAGCGAGCGGTACGCACGCACGTAGTCCGATGGCAGCCCACGACCACCGAGCTCGACCGGCCCGTCGATCCAGCCGAAACCTGCGTCGAACCGCGTCGCCGCCCACTCGCGCGCCGCTGCCACCTGGGCGAGCTCCTCGTCCGGGTCGCCCTCCTCGACGATGCCGACGAAGTCGTCGCCCTCGCCCCAGACGAACTCGGTGCGGTCCGGCAGGGGCTCGGCGTGCGTGGACAGGAAGACCCTGGCCTGCTCGGTGAACTCGTCGAGGGACGGCGTGGTGCTGGTGTCGATCGTCACGTCCGCATTCCAGCACACTGTTGACAGCCTGCCAATAGCGGACGAACGCCGGGATCAGCCCCCGAGCGGCACCGCGGCCGCTCAGCGGCGGAGCTTCGCTCCCCGCACGATCAGCCCCTGGG
>JAFAFN010000094.1 GCA_023423475.1 Actinomycetes bacterium
GTTCAGCGGCGACACGCTGTTCTGCGGCGGTCCCGGCGCGACAGGACGCAGCCACTCGGACTTCGACACGATCATCCGCTCGATCCGTGAGCAGCTGCTCGTGCTGCCGCCCTCGACGGTCGTGCACACCGGCCACGGCGACTCGACCACCATCGGTGACGAGGCACCGCACCTCGAGGAGTGGCTGCGACGCGGACACTGAGCTGGCGGCGGGCCGCGGCGGCCGTGCTGCTGGTGGCCCTGACGGGCTGCACCGACGACGAGTCGGCCGAGCCGGTCGGAAACCCACGTGCCTACGACGTGCAGTCCTACGACGTCGACGCGTCCGTCACCATCGAAGGTGACGACCAACTGGACGCGGTGACGACCATCGTCGCCGTGGCCGAGGAGCCACTCGAGAACTTCGAGCTCGACCTGGTCGGCCTCGAGGTCGAGCGTGTCCTGGTCGATGGCGAACCCGCCGAGTTCACTCGTCCGTCCGGTCTGCTCTCGATCACGCCGGCGAGCCCGATCGGCCGCGGCACCGAGTTCACCGCCGAGGTGCACTACTCCGGCGACCCCTCCCAGGAGGGCGATGCCGACGAGGCGCTCGAAGCGGGCGGCGGCTGGCTCGACCTCGGCGACAGCTACTCGGTGGTCGTCGCCGAACCGGTCGGCGCCCGGACCTGGCTCCCGTCGAACGATGTGCCATCCGACAAGGCGACGGTGACCGTCGAGGTCGAGGTGCCGGGCTTGTTGTCGGCCGTGTCCAATGGAGTACTCGCACAGCGGCCCGCGATCGACGCCGAGTCGGGCCGGTGGCGCTGGGTCGCGACGGAACCGATGGCGCCGTACCTGATCACCCTGGCGGTGGGTGAGTTCGGAGTGAGCTCCCGCACCGCTCCCGGCGGACCCGAGATCATCGACGCGTTCCCGCCGACGCACCGCGAGCTCGCCGAGCGATTCGACCGGACCGGCGAGATGCTCGCGTTCCTCGCAGAACGATTCGGGCCATACCCGTTCTCGACAGGCGGCGCGATCGTCGTGCCCGGCATGCCCCAGACCGCGCTCGAGACCCAGACCCGGCCCGTCTACTCGGTCGCCGCCCTGGAGCACGAGGACGAGGGCGGCCAGCTGGTGCTGCACGAGCTGGCCCACCAGTGGTTCGGCGATGCGGTCACGCCCGAGTCGTGGGACGACGTCTGGCTCAACGAGGGCCCTGCGGTCTACTCGCAGTGGCTGTGGCTCGAGTCGAACGATGGCCCGAGCGTGCTCGAGTCGGCAAGGGCGTCATGGGACCCGGACGACCCCGCGCTCGACGTGCCACCAGCAGATCCGGGTGACGACCTGTTCGGCGCGTCGGTCTACGAGCGCAGCGCGATCTTCCTCGTCGAGCTGCGCGAGCTCATGGGTCTCGACGCGTTCCACGAGCTGTTGCGCACCTGGGTCGAGGAGCACCGGTTCGCCAACGCGACCACCGACGAGTTCGTCGAACTGGCCGGCGAGCTCCACGGGTCGTCGATCGAGTCGTTGAGCGACCCATGGCTCTACGGCGACGAGCTGCCACCGCTCACGTTCTGATCGCAGTCACATTCCGAACGCGGTCACGTTCTGAACGCTGCTCACGGCTGGGCGGGAGTGACGTAGGCATCCGCGAAACCGTTGGTGTCGGTCGCCGAGTACTCGTCCTGGACCAGCACGCACACCCGTCCGCCCGTCAGGACCTGGCCGCTGGCCCTGCCACAGGAGTTCGCGCCGTACGCCAGCTGTGCTCCCGTCCCGTGGGCGAGCGAGACCCGCGACAGGCCGTCGTCCGCGAGGTCGAGCACGAAGACGTCCGCGGTGGCGTTGGTGTCGCCGGCGACCAGGTTCGTCGCATCGCTCACGACCGCGGCGTAGCGACCGTCCGGGCTGAAGCCGACGGGCATCACGGTGCCGTCCGGCGATCCCGGGAACGGCACCGAGGTGTCGCTCGCGACGTCGTGCACGATGGCGGGGACCGTCGGACCGAAGCCGGCGCCGAGGATCGTCGAGCCGTCGTCGGAGACGACGTTGCTGACACCCAGCCCCAGGAAGCTGGTGGCCAGTGGCGTACGAGTACCGGTGAGCACGTCGTACAGGTAGTAGGTGCTCGTCCCGCCGCCCGACTGGTCGTTCCAGTGGTAGAGCACGTGGCGGGCGTTGGCGCTGATGCCCGAGAGCGCCACGGTGCCGTAGGCGGCGGGGCCCCAGGGGCAGTCCGAGATGCTGCCGGTCGACAGGTCCCGGATCCGGCAGTGCACCGGGAAGACGCCGAACGAGCTCCCGGCGCCGCTGATCGCGAACTCGCCGCCGTCGGTCACCGCCGGGGCACCGAGCTGCCCGACGTCGCCCCAGGTCGACGTCGTACCACTGACCCTGTCGTGCACCCCGTAGATGTCGAGGCCCTTGAACCCGACGTAGCGGCCGTTGCGGCTGATCGTGGGCGTCGCGGTCGACTGCTCGGCGATCCGCGTCACGACGCCCGTGGCGTTGTTCCGCAGGAAGACGTCGGCCATTCCGTTGGTGTCGCCGGCGACGAGGTTCGTCG
>JAFAFN010000394.1 GCA_023423475.1 Actinomycetes bacterium
CTTCTACATCCCGATCCTGTTCGCCGGGTTGCGCTTCGGCCCGCGGGGGTCGTTCCTCACTGCGTGCGCCGCAGCGATCCTGGCCGGGCCGCTGCTCTACGCGGACGTCGCCACCCGCACGCCACAGACGCTCAGCGACTGGGGCACCAGGACCCTGTTCTTCATCGTGCTCGGCCAGATCCTCACGGCGATGGCCGCCGTCGCCGTCGAAGCGTGCCGTCGCGAGCTCGACGACCTCGACGCTGGCCGAGCCCTGGCCGTCGCAATGGACGAATCCCGCTTCGAGGTCTACTTCCAACCGATCGTCTCGTTCGACGACCTCGGCGACGTGACCGGAGCAGAAGCACTCGTCCGTCTGCGCGACCCGGATCGAGGCATCGTCGGCCCTGACGAGTTCATCCCGAGCGCCGAGTGCACCGGCATGATCAGGCCACTTGGTGAGTTCGTCCTGCGCACGGCCTGCGAGCAGCTGGTGTCCTGGCGGCGCAGCGGCCTGGTCGGAGCGGACTTCACCTTGAGCGTGAACGTCTCGCCCCGCCAGTTGGACGCAGCGGACTTCCCCGACCGGGTCGCCGGCGTGCTCCGCGAGACGCAGATGGACGCTGCGCAGCTACAGCTCGAGATCACCGAGACTGCGCTGGCCGAGCACCCCGATCAGTTCACCGCCTCGCTCCATTCGCTGCGGCGGCTCGGCGTGCAGCTCGCCCTGGACGACTTCGGCACCGGCCACTCGACGCTGGCCGAGCTCCAACGGCTCCCCGTCAGCGTCATCAAGATCGACAGGGTCTTCGTCGCGGCACTCGACGACGGCGGCGACGCGATCGCTCGCAACGTCGTGGCGCTGGCCCGATCACTCGGACTGACCACCGTGGCCGAAGGTGTCGAGACCGACACCCAGGCCCGACTCCTCGGACCGATGGGGTGCGACCGCGGTCAGGGCTTCCTGTTCGGCCATCCGGTGCCGGGCGAGCAGTTCGCGTTGTCGTTGATGGCCTGTGCCGGGTCGCGAACGGATCAGCCGGAGGAGCCCAGGACGGTCGGCACCGACGGCTGAGCTCTCCCCACGATCCCGGACGGCTCGGCGGCCATGGAGGGCACCCCGCTGCGCCATCGGACGTCGTGGGAGTAGTCGGCCAGGACGGCCCAGGCCTGCTGGGCAGGGCACGGCAGTTCGATGGTGTCGGTGACCTCGATCGTCGCCATGGTCAGCCCCAGAACCCGTCGACGGTGAGCTGGTCGCGGTTGTGGAACCACACCTCGGTGATGCGGCCATCGACGATCCGGTGCAGGTGCACCGTGTGGTTGTCGAGCACGGCGCCGCCCGGCCGAGTGCCGGTCACCCGCAGCAACGCGGCGCCGTGATCGCCGCCGCCCAGCACGTCGAGCACCTCGAAGTGCTCCTGTCCCCCACCGAGCAACTCGGTGCTGCGCACGATCCAGTCGAGTACGCCTCCGAGACCCCGGTAGTCCCCTGCCAGCTCGTGCTCGCCGGGCACGTGCAGCACCAGGTCGCCGGCGCACAGTGGGCCGCCGAGTGTCCCGACCAGTCCGACCGCCTCGGACCGACGGCGACCATCGGCCGACTGGGCAGGTTGCACGCGCTCGCGGGTCGACAGATCGACGAGGTGTTCGCCCGCCACGGCATCTCGACCGGCGAGTACGACGTGCTCGCCGCGCTGCGCCGCTCGGGTGACCCGTTCCGTCAGCTGCCGTCGCAGCTCGCTCGGGCGCTGATGCTCTCGCCGGCCGGCATGACGAACCGTGGGGACCGTCTCGAGGCGAGCGGCCACGTCCGTCGTGAGGCGGACCCCGACGACCGACGTACGTCGTACGTCGTGCTGACTGCGTCGGGCCGAGAGCTGGTCGACCTGGTCACCGACGAACACCTCGACAACGAGACCCTCCTCCTGGCGCCGCTGTCGGAGCGTGACCGTGCCACGCTCGATCGGCTGCTGCGCACGCTGCTCTCGCAGTTCGATCGCCCTGCCGACGACTGACGACCTGCGACAGCTCGTCAGGCCTCGGGGTGCTGCGCCCGGGTCGCATCGCTGAAGCCCCGCAGGAGCTTCCGAAGCTGACGGACCTGTGTCTCGGAGAACTGCTCGAGGATGCCGCGGTGCGACGCGTCGGCGGCACGGTTGATCGACGCCAGCACCCGCTCGCCCTCGTCGGTGAGCTGCACCAGCACCGACGTCTTGTGGTCGGGGTTCTCCACGTGTTCGGCGAGACCGGCACCGACCAGGTCGTTCACGACCCGCTGCTCGTTCTGCCGTGACACGCCGAGGCGTCGAGCGATCTGGGGCACCGTGAGCGACCCGGCCGCGTCGATCGTCCACATGGTCTGCCAGCGGGACTGAGTCTGACCTTCGAGCGCAGCGATCTGCTCGCCGACCCGACGGCCGAGCCCGGCGGCGTCGAACAGCTCGGAGTAGAGCTCCTCCATCTCCTTGCTCATCGTCGGCTCGGGTCCCTCAGCCGGCATCGACGGTCGGGAGCTCGACCGCCGGGTAGTGCTCGACGTACTCGTCACCCGCCGGCGAGCGGTAGGTGCAGGCACGGGCGTCCAGGTCGACCTCGTACCAGAGCACCCCTGCCCGCCAGGTCGCCTCCATCCACTCCGGGAACGTGATGCGCCCCTCCTGGTCGGACCGCAACCCGACGAGGAAGGCGTCCTGATCGAACGGTGGCACCTGGGTCGCCCCGCTGGTCATCGGCGTGCCTTGTTGCACGACGGACCCCTCGGCGGTGGTGAGCACCGTCGTCCACGAGGGCACCGTCACGTCGATACGGGTGACCCCGGCCAGACGCAGCGACTCGGCCAGATATGGGAACCCACCGACCTTCGGGCGAAGCTCAGCGCCACGTACCTGCGCGGCGGTGATGGTGTCGACGACGGACATGACGAACCTCCGGATCCGAGACTGACAACAGGTTGTCAATTCGGGTGGATGTTGTCAATGGCCTGGCGGTGAGGGCAGGGCGACCGTGCAGGACTGGGTGACCGGCGTGGTCCGCCCGGCGAGTGCGGTCACACTCGGAGCGTCGCACTGCAGGAACGGCTCGGCGTCCGGCACCGACACGACCAGCTCACCCGGCGGAACCCGCACGACGAGCACGCCGCTGCTGTCGGTCGTGCCGGCTGCGACGACGTCGTCACCGGCGTGTACCTCGACCGATCGGCCGACCGGGGCCGTCGAACAAGCGGGACCCTCCGGCGGCTCGACACCCGCGCAGACCGTCTCGATCGTCGTGATCTCGAGACGAGTCGCCGTCGGGTTCGGCGCACACGCGGACGACAGCACCAACAACCCGGCGCCGACCAGTGCGCACCTCACCACTGCCGATTCCCACGGTGCTCTCACCTTCGACATCGCCACCTCCCCTGCTCGCGGGCGACGCTACGTCGTGCTCGAGTGGCGATCCACCGTGACGCCGCGCCAACGTTGGCCAGGATCCGACACGCATGGCGGCGACCAGCCGCCGATCGGGCGGTTCGGCGGGGCGCGGTGTCGGATTTGGGTCAACGATCAGGCTCGAACGCGAGCCACTCCGCACCGACCAGCGGAGCCGTCGTGTCCGTGCCCGCCCGGGGCCTGGTGGCGCAGCCGGGCGGGCAGGACTCGACGGTGTGTCAGCCGGCGTTCGCGGCGGCTTCGTTCAGCGAGTCGAGGTGGCTGGTCGCCTCGAGGTACTCGTTGACCCAGCGCTCGATGACGGCGCTGGTCTTCTCGACCTTCTCGAACTGACCGACGACCTGGCCGACCGGGTTGAACGCCACGTCGACGGTCTGGTCCGGCCACTTGTGGGTCGCGGCGACCGCGATGCCCGACACCATGTACTGCAGCGGCATGCCGAGCGGATCGGGGTT
>JAFAFN010000400.1 GCA_023423475.1 Actinomycetes bacterium
CACCCTCGGTGATGCACACGATGAACTCGATGCCGCCCTCGGCGGCCTCCATCACCGCGGCGCGCACACCGGCGGCCGGGATGAAGATGCAGCTGGCGGTGGCGCCGGTCGCTTCGACCGCGTCCGCGACCGAGGCGAAGATCGGGATGCCCTCGACGTTCTCGCCGGCCTTCTTCGGGTTGGTGCCCGCGACGACCTGCGTCCCGTAGGCACGGTTCAGGAGCCCGTAGTAGCGGCCCTGGCTGCCGGTCAGTCCCTGGTAGACGACCTTGGTGTTCTCATCGACGAAGATGCTCATGGTTCGGTTCTCCTTCAGCCGGCGGCGAGCTCGACCGCAGTGCGGGCGGCGTCCAGCATCGTCGGCTGCATCTGCAGCTTCTCGGACAGGTGGGGGGCGAGGATCTCACGACCCTCTTCTGCGTTGGTGCCGTCGAGGCGGATGACGATCGGGGAGCTGATCTCCACCCGACCGAGGGCCTCGATGATGCCGTTGGCGACCTCTTCGCCACGGGTGATCCCGCCGAAGATGTTGATGAAGATCGACTTCACCGCCGGGTCGTTGTTGATGACCTCGAGCGCACCGGCCATGACGTCCGCGTTGGCGCCGCCACCGATGTCGAGGAAGTTGGCCGGGCTGCCGCCGGCCTGGTTGACGACGTCGAGGGTGCTCATCGCCAGGCCGGCGCCGTTGGCGATGATGCCGACGGTGCCGTCGAGGCCGACGTACTGCAGACCCTTGTCGTAGGCGGCCTGCTCACGCTCGTCGCGGACCTGTGTGGCCTCGTAGTCGTCCCACTCGTGGCGGTACTCGGCGTTGGCGTCGAGGGTCACCTTGGCGTCGAGCGCGTGGACCTCGCCGGTCGGCTTGAGGATGAGCGGGTTGATCTCGGTGAGGTCCGCGTCACCCTCGGTGTAGGCCCGGTAGAGCTTCACGAGGATGTCGACGGCGCCGTCCTCGGCAGCAGGGTTGAGGTTCGCTGCCTTCACCCAGTCACGTGCGGTGGCCTCATCGAGCCCGTCGACGGGGTCGATCCAGATCTTGGCGATGGCGTCGGGGTTCTCGACGGCCACGGTCTCGATCTCGACGCCGCCCTCGGCGGAGAGCATGCCGAGGTGCTTCTTCGCGGAGCGGTCGAGGGTGAACGAGGCGTAGTACTCCTCGTCGATGTCCGAGGCGACCTCGATCCAGATCACCTTGACGATGTGGCCCTTGATGTCGAGGCCGAGGATGTTCGAGGCGTGCTCGCGGACCTCGTCGATGTCGTTGGCGAGCTTCACGCCGCCCGCCTTGCCGCGCCCGCCGACATGGACCTGCGCCTTGACGACGACGGGGTACTGCCCGATGCGCTCCGCTGCGGCGACGGCGTCGTCGACGGTCGTCACCGCCTCGCCCTTCGACACCGGAATGTCGAAGGAAGCGAAGAACTGCTTTCCCTGGTATTCGAAGAGGTCCACCCTCGTGTGCCTTCCTGCTCGGCCGTCGGCCCGTCGCAGGGCGCCCGATGCGCCCTCCGAGGATGCTCGACTCTGTGTGCCGGCATCCGGCGAGGGATACTAAGCGGGTGACGCCCGCCTGCCCAGATGCCGTTCCCGACGCCACCTCCTGCCGCCCGCTGGCCGGCTCCCGCTGATGCCGGTCGAGCGCCGCAGCGGCGGCAAGCAGATCCGGTCGCTGCTCGTCGCGCTGGTCGCCGTCGCCGCGGCGGTCGGTCTCGCGTGGGGGATGCTCGCGCTGGCCAGCGGTGGTGACGGCCCGGTCAACTTCCAGCTCGGCGACGACGTCTTCGACGCCGGCAACGCTGTGCGCCAGAGCAGGCAGATCGCGCAGGACGGCCCCTTGCTCTTCCCCGACGTCGCCGGCCGGGGCCAGCGGCGCCCGCTGATCGTGAACCACTTCGGCGACGACCCCGAGGTCCGCTGGGTCGCCTTCCCGGCCACCGCTCCTGGTGCCTCCGAGGGCTGCTACCTCGCGTGGTCCGCCGAGCGCGAGCTCTTCGAGGAGCGTCAAGCCCCCGAGGGAGGCGGACGCGACCAGGGCGAGCTGTGCCGAGACGTCACCTACCCGGCCAACGGCGAAGGGCTCGACCAGTTCCCGTGGAAGATCGACGACGCCGGCAAGCTGATCATCGACCTGCGGCCGAAGGACGAGTCGGACGACAGCGACTCGGACGACAGCGACTCCGACGGCGCCACCACCACGACGTCGACGCCGGCAGCCGGTCCAGCGGCTCCCGGCGGCTGACTCCCGGCGCAGCCCGACCGCTGGTCAGAACCGGTCGAGCAGCAACGACTGCATCCCTCGACCGATCCGCCCGGAACGGTCCCAGAGGGTGGCATCCGAGGTGCCGATCCCCGTCGGCGAGGTCCTGGTGAGCGCGTCGTTGCCGATCCACTCCCCCTCCGGCTCGCGCCACAGGTGCACGGTCAGATCGGGGTTGATGAACATCGTCGTGCCGTCGAAGGGCACCACCGCACTGAGGCCGTTGGTGAAGTCGGCCGTCGCCACGGCTCGCTGCCAACCGGTGGGGGTCTCGTCGGGAACGACCGGGACGGCGAGGCGGACCCAGTCGAACACGGGACCCGGCCGACCGAACTCGCCACGCAGGATCCGGTGCTCGACTGCGGCGGAGTGGAACGCGACCTCGGACGATCCGGGCCAGTGCGACAGGTCGCTCGCGACGTCGGGCAGCTCGGGGACGTCATCGATCGCCCCGTCGCCGAAGTCGACCTCGGTCGCGCGGATGCGCTGGGCGCGGGCATGCACGAGGACCTGACCGTCGTCGGCACGGCGCACGGTCGCATCCAGGGTCGCGACCTTCGCCCCGGGTCGGAGCAGGTCGGTGTCGACGAGCAGCGGAACCAGGGGCACCGGGCGGAGCAGCTCGACGGTGACCCGGGTGAGACGCGCCGGGATCGGCGCCTCGACCTGCTCGAAGGCCCTGGTGACGAGTGCGCCGACGGGCCCGCCGTGCAGCGAGTCCGGCGACCACGGACCACGCGAATAGGCGGTCGGCAGCCAGCCGTCCCCGTGGGGCACGAAGAGCGCAGGGGTCGAGTCGACGCTCATGTCCTGGCGGCGCCGTCGTCCTGCGTGGCAGCGAAGAGCGGCAGCAGCTGGTTGCGCTGGACCTTTCGGGTGCCGGTGCGAGGAAGTTCGTCGACGACGATCACCCGCCGCGGCGCCTTGTACTGGGCCAGGCGCACCTCGGCCCAGATCCGCAGCGCGTCGGCGGTGGTCTCGGTGTCCGGCTCGAGGCGGACCGCGGCGACGGGCACCTCTCCGAGCTTGTCGTCGGGCAGTCCGACCACGGCGGCCTCGAGCACGTCGGGGTGCTCCTCGAGGGTCGCTTCGATCTCGAGGGGATAGACCGAGTAGCCGCCGGACTTGATCACGGCCTTCGCCCGTCCGTGGAACACGACGGTGCCGAACGGACCCGAGCGCACCAGGTCACCCGTGCGCAGCCATCCGTCAGGCGTCAACGCGGCATCGGTGGCGGACACGTCACCCCAGTAGCCGCTGAGCACACCTGGCCCCTTCACCAGCAGCTCGCCGACCTGGCCCGGGAGGACACCCCGCCCCTCCCGGTCCGCGACCTTGAGGCGCCAACCGGGCATGGACAACCCGAGGGAGTCGCCCAGACCGATCGGCAGCATCGGAGGCGAGAATTTGGTCGCGACGTTGCCGCTGACCTCGACCATGCCGTAGCCCTCGATGAACGCGGCCTGTCCGATCGGACCGATGCCCGGCACGGTCATGGTCGCCCCGAAGCGCTTGAACTGCTTGGCGACCTCGGCCGGCATGACATCGGCGCCACTGATCCAGACGCGGACGGATGTGAGGTCGTGGTCCTCGGCGCCGGCTTCGAGCAGCGTCCGGTACATCGCGGGGACGCCCATGAACGCCGAGCACCGCCGCGTCGAGATCGCGTCGAGCACGCGCTGGGGCGAGAAGCGCGGCATGAAGTACACCGGGACCCCGGCGACGGCCGGGCCCATCAGCGCGAGGAACCCCATGATGTGTGCGACGGGCAGCGAGATGGCCATCTCGTCGTGGCGCAGGCCGAGCGGCCATGCCGCGGCCGGTGCCACCTGCCCGACGAGACCGCGGTGGGTGAGCTCGGCTCCCTTCGGGCGGCCCGTGGTGCCCGAGGTGTAGAAGAGCGCAGCGACCTGGCC
>JAFAFN010000453.1 GCA_023423475.1 Actinomycetes bacterium
CACCAGGCCCTGCCGATCACGACCGCGGCGACCACGAGGAGCAGCACGCCGGTGAGCCGACGAGCGGTCGTCGCCGGCATGCCGGACTGCAGGCGTGCACCGACCAGCCCGCCGGCGAGTGCGCCCGCCACGATCGCCGCCGAGGGCCGCAGCTCGAGGCGCCCCTGACCGGCGTAGATCAGCAGTCCGCTGGCCGCGGTGAGCCCGAGGGTGAAGGTCGTCGTGGCCGCGGCGACCTTCACCGGGACCTTCATGATCTCGCTCATCGCCGGCGTCTTCACGAAGCCGCCACCGACGCCCGAGAGCCCTGCGACCGCGCCGGCCACGACCGACGCCGCCAGACCGGCCTGCACGTGTCGGGCCTGGTAGGGCACCATCGCCCCGCCGAGGGAGTACTGGCCCCCGAGCGTGCCCGGCCACTCGCCGGTCACGTCCGCGTCGAAGGTGGCGTCGGGCTGGTTGCGCAGTCCGGTGCGTGACAGTGCGGCCACCGCACCGACCAACGCCGCGGCACCCAGCACCAGCTGGAGCACGCGCTGGGGCACCTGGGTCGACGCGAGTGCCCCGGCGACCGTGCCGACCGAGGCGGCGAGCTCGACCGTGAGCCCGAGCCGGTGGTGCACCAGTCCGTCGTCGATCTGGCGCGACGCGGCGGCGAGCGAGCCGGCGGCGACCGCCACGAGTCCCAGGGGTGCCGCGACCAGCGGTTCGACGTCGAGCACCACCAGGACCGGGACCAGCAACGTGGCACCGCCGATGCCGCCGACCGAGCCGGCGAGGGCACAGGCGAAGCCGAGGAGGATCAGTGTGAGGATCGGCAGCGTCACGCGATCGCGACGATCCGGGCCTCGTCGGGGCCCAGCGTGGTGTCACCGGCAACCGGCGCTCGACCGGGCACCGAGGTGTCGTCGAGCGCGGTGTCGTCGAGCACGGTGCCACCGAGGACGGTGCCTGCCGAGACCGCGTCGTCGACCGCGGCATCGGTGAAGTTCACCGCGATCTCGATCGTTCGATGTCCGACAGTGCCGTCGGGCGCATGACGTCGCCAGCGCAGCACGCCCTCGGGTGCGTCGAGCAGCTCGATCGTCCCGGAGTGCAGCGCGGGTTCGGACCGACGCAGGGCGAGCAACCGCCGGTAGTGCTCGAGCATCGACGTCGGATCGCCCTGTTGCACCTCGACGCTGCGCGCCTCGGCGTCGGGCGGCAGCGGCAGCCAGGGCGTCGGACCCCACCCGACGTCGCTCGTGTCGGTCCAGGGCAGGGGTGCACGACAGCCGTCGCGCCCGCCCGGATCGACGACCGCGTCGTCGGGGACGACGGCGTCCTCGAGCCCGAGCTCCTCGCCCATGTACAGGAACGGGGTGCCTCGCAAGGTGAGGATCATCACCGCCGCGGCGCGTGCGCGGGCCTCGGTCCCGTAGCGGGTGCGGTGGCGGGCGACGTCGTGGTTCGACAGCACCCAGGTGGGCCAGGCATCGATCGGGTCGAGCAATGCGTAGGTGGCGTCGATCTCGGCACGCCACCGAGCGGCCTCCCACGGGCAGTGCAGGGCCGTGAAGTTGAACGCCAGGTGCAGCTCGTCGCCCCGGCCGAGGTACGACGCCATGACGGTCGTGTCGAGCACGAACGTCTCGCCGACGACCATGCGGTCGTCGGGGTAGGAGTCGATCAGCCGGCGCATGGCGCGCAGCTGCTCGTGGGTGCCGGGACCGAAGTCCTGGAGCATGGCGGGCAGGCCGACGAGCTCCTCGGCCATGTCGGGCAGCGCGGGGTCCTTGCCGATGCAGTGCACGACGTCCGCGCGGAAGCCGTCGACGCCCCGGTCCATCCAGAACCGCAGGACGTCGTGCATGGCCTCGGCGACGTCGGGGTGGTTCCAGTCGATGTCGGGCTGCTCCGGCAGGAACAGGTGCAGGTAGTACTGGCCCGATGCTTCGTCGAGGGTCCACGCGGACGGCGGTCCGAACGCGGCACTCCAGTTGTTCGGTGGTCCGCCATCGGGGGCGGGGTCGCGCCAGTGGAACCAGTCCCTGTGCGGGTCGTCGACCGAGGACCGTGCGGCGAGGAACCACGGGTGCTGGTCCGACACGTGGTTGGGCACGAAGTCGACGATCACCCGGAGCCCGTCGGCGTGGGCACGCTCGATCAGGGCGTCGGCGTCGGCGAGGGTGCCGAAGCTGGGGTCGACGTCGGTGTGGTCCGAGATGTCGTAGCCGAAGTCGGCCATCGGGGAGCGGTAGAACGGCGAGAGCCAGACGGCATCGACACCGAGGGCGGCGACGTGATCGAGGTGCCCGGTGATCCCCGGCAGGTCGCCCACGCCGGTGTCGCCGGACGGGGCGAAGCTGCGGGGGTAGATCTGGTAGAAGACGGCCCGCTGCCACCACGGCAGCTGATGAGTGACATCGGTCTCATCGTTGGGGGAGATGGTCACGTGGGCCTCCGGAATCCGTGCCGTGACGAGCGCCGACGGCCATCGGGAACCGCAGCGTAGCGGCGGCCGGCAACATGTTCGGGGCCGTTCGCTGCGCTACACTGGCTCCTTCAAGCGTGATCGATGACGGGGAGTCAACCGTGAAAAAGGGTCGGCACCGGCGGTACGAAGAGGCCCGCAACCTGAAGCGTGGACCGGACCTCGATGTCGAGGCCCTCTTCGCCGATCTCGAGGGCGAACCCGCGGTGGTGGCCGCCGTCGTGGATGACACGTCCGACGACGTCGAGTACGACTCCCACGACAGCTCCGACTACGAGCCGGCCGATCTCGACGACTCGGAGTACGACCGCCGCGACTAGGCCTCGCTGCGAGCGGGCACCGTCGTCTCCGGGCCGCGGCCGTTCGAGGTGAGCGGTGTCCGCGCGCGCCGAGGCGCAGCGGCACCCGGCACCGGCGTCGTCCCGCAGAGCCGGTCCAGCAGGCGGTCCAGGTCCCGAGCGTTGGTGATCACCACGGCGTCGGACGGCACCCGTTCGGCCCATGACGCCTCGGCGTAGACCTCTTCGGCCGGCACCAGCGGGATCCCGCGGAAGCTGAGTCCCGGCGCGGCATCGCCGTCCACGGCGGGGTGGCGGAAGCTGGCCGCTCCCAGGCGCAGCGATCCGTCGTGGTAGCCCGTGGCACCCGTGACGAGCCCGCGCTCGACGAGTCGTCGGAGCACCGACGTCACGAAGCCGTGGTACACGAGCGTGGACACGTCCGCGAGGTCGCTCAGGTCCGTCGCGTCGAGCGGGTCGAGCGAACGGTCGCGCACGGCGAAGACCGCCTTCATGCGCGACACCCGGTGCCCTCCACGGAGTCGTGCCATGTCGCGTCCGTCGAGTCGGGAGCCCTTCACACCCGAGAGCCGGGGGTGTCGACGCCAGCGTCGCGCCTCGCCGGCGACCGCAGCGATCCGCTGGGCCTCTCGTGGCAGCACGCGCTCACCCATCGGGCCCCGAAGGGCGCGTTCCGCCCGGGCGATCGATTCCAGGGCGGCCACCAGCACTCGGTTCTCGACGGTGTCGAAGCTCCGCATCGCAGTCATGCAGACGAACACGTCGTCGTTGCCGAGCGCGTTCGCCCGCGCGGTGAGGGTCTCACCCCACAGGATCGGGCCGCGGACCGAGTTGACGCAACGCTCCGAGCTGGCGTCGACGCCCGTGGTGAGCGTGCGGACACGCAGCTCCATGCCGTCGAGCAACGAGGTGGCCTCGGCCGAGCCGGCGAGTGCGATGGCCACGGCGTCCGACAGCGTGGCGACGTCGAGTCCGATCAGCGCCGACGCGTACGGGATCGCTGGTGCCGCACGGGCGCGGCTGCGCCAGAGCTGGCTCGTCGGCGATTCGACGACGGAGCCGGTCACCGTCTCAGGCGACGAGCTCTTCACCGAGCAGCTCCGCGATCACCCGTCGCGTCTCGGCCTGCTCGGGCGGTTCCATGTGCCCGGCGAGCAGGCGGTAGAGACGGGCGCCCTGATGCTCGTCGAGTCCCTCGAACTGGGGCAGGAAGAAGGCGTAGAACACCTCGTACAGCAACCGCGACTCGGTGATGTCGTCGCGGCCACGACGTTCTGCGTACTTGGCCGCGTCGACGTAGATGGCCGGGCCGAGGTTGTTCAGCTCGCGCAGCGGGAGCAGCTTGCGGACCAGTTCGCCGGAGCCCTCGAGCAGCTGGTCGTAGGCCAGGTCGGGCGGCGTGCCGACCTCGATGAAGGCGAAGCGCCGCATGAGGGCGTAGGACATGTCGATGAGCAGGTGCTTGTCCATCGCGTTCATCGTGGCGATGATCCGCCACGACGCCGGGACCCGGATCGGATCGGAGCCCTCGGGCGGTTCGACGCCGTGGGGCACCAGTGAGATCGGCTTGATCTGCCCCGACCTGCGAAATGGCAGCACCACCGCCGAACCGGACAGCACGGTGAAGAGCTGGCCGAAGGCACGGTCGAAGTTCGAGCGGTTCAGCTCGTCGATCACGAGCCAACGCCCGGTGTCGATCGCCTCGACGAAGAGCCCCGGACGGAAGATGAGCCCTTCCGGTGTCGGCTGGAGCCCACCGATGGTCTCGAAGGTCGTCCACTCCGACGTCGCGGTCGTCGGCTGGTACCCGGTGCAGAGCATCGAGTGCCGGGCGAGCTCTGCCGCCAGGTACGCCAGGGTGGTCTTCCCGGTCCCGGGCGGACCCGTCAGGATCACGTGCTTGCCCGCCTCGAGCGCCGAGACGAGCTGCTCGACGACGTGCTGGGGGAAGATCATGCCGTCGTCCTCGGCGACACGGGTCAGTTCTGCTGCGGAGAAGGTCGGCACCCAGTCGGGATCGGAGCGACGGGCCCCCTCCTTGAGGAATCTCTGGTCCGAACGAACCAGTCGGCGTCGCGGTCGCTCAGCGGCGACGGACCGCGGGGTGGGGTACCGGGGTCGCGGTCGGCGTGATGACGAGCTCCTCGACCAGGCGCTCGTAGACGCGCTCGCCGACCAGGCCGATGATCTCGTCGCGCAGCGTGTCGACGACCATCTCGGAGGACCCGAACGCCTCGGGCTCCTCGGTGCACCACCAGTGGAAGGTCTCGCCACCCTCGCCCCAGTCACGGCGCTTCCACTCCCGCAGCGTGTAGGTGGTGTGGCCGATCTCGTCGGTCGCGTGCACCAGGCGCAGCGGCAGCTGCCAGCACACCTCGGGCTTCCACTCGACGAAGCTCTCGCCCGCCTCGACCGCGCCGACGTGCAGCGCACAGCCGGCACCGAGCGGGAAGTCGCCGCGGTTCAAGAAGATGCAGGCACCGTCGTGCACCCGTGTCATCCAGCCACCGCCGTTGTTCTTCACGAACGCGCCGCCGAGCTCGTCCGCGACGTCGCGGAGCTGCCACTGGTCGTCACGAAGTCGGGCGACGTACTTGCGGACACGCTTGCGGTCGGCCGCGTCGGCGAAGTGTGCACCGTGGGTGCAGCAGCCGTGTCCGAGCTCGGTGGCGTCCTCCTCGTAGACCCCCTTGCAGCCCTGTCCGAAGATGCAGTGCCAGCCGCTGGTCAGGAACGTGACGTCGAACAGATACGTGTCGTCGTCGACGTCGAACGACAGCCACTCGCGCCGCGTGTCGTCGTGCGGGGGGCTGGCGGTGCTCACATCGGCGGACACTACCGGCATCGTCGACCATGGCCCATCCGCCGGGGTCGCGGAACTAGCGTCACCGCCATGTTCACCTCGGACGCGCGGACCGGGTCGGCCGTCGCCGGAGCGGGTCGCCCCACCGACGAGCGTGCCGAGCGGCACCGCGACCCGGTGTTCACCAGCCGCTTCGAGCGGTGGTACGGGCCGCTGGTTGGACTCGCTCGTCACGTGCTCGATCCGGGCGCGGCGACGGAGCGCTCGCTCGAACGCGCCGAGGACATCGTCGTCGACGTGTTCGGAGCGCACCGGCACCGAGGCGGCAGCGACGAGTCGGCCGAGGTCGCGCAGCTCGTGGCAGAGGTCGCCGACGGCTGCCTCGCGGCCATGGTCGGCCACCCCGGCTCGGTGCCGCTGCACTACGAGATCCTCGGCCCCGACGTCGACTTCGACGGCCAGCTCCCCCTCGCGGAGCTGCACGGTTCGCTCAACGGGATGCGACGCATCGACCGACGCATCGGCGTGCTCGCGCTCGCCGCCGGCTTCAGCCCGGCCCAGGTGGCGACCCTGCTGCAGCGACCGCTCGACGACGTGATCGATCGGCTCGCCCGTGTCTGCACCCGGCTCGCGGACGGTCGGCGCATCGGGCTGTCGGACGACGTGCCCCCGGCGCTCACATGACCACCACCACGCCGCCCCACGGTGCGGCGGACCTCGGCGGCGCGCGATCGGACGGTGTCACCGACGCGCAGTTCGAGCTGCTCGGCCCGCTCACCCCTGCGGGTGTCGACCTCGCGGCGGCGCTCGCCCGTGTCGACGCGGTCGCCGCGACGCGCCGCCGGAGCCGCAGGATCCTCGGGGGCTCGTGCGCCGCGCTCGTGCTGCTCGTCGGCTGCGTCGCCGTCGCCGTGCTGGGT
>JAFAFN010000520.1 GCA_023423475.1 Actinomycetes bacterium
TGCCGTTTCGGCACGAGGACCACGCAGCGGCAGGGTCGGCGAGCGCGAACGTCGTGACGGTCGCCGCGGCCCAAGCGGTTCCGCCGGCCGCCAGCAGGGCTCGACGAGACGCCTTCCCGTCCTCCGCGACGAGCCCGGCGTCGCTCAGGGCGGCGACAGCCGCCGCCAAGTCGTCGGGAACGTCAGACTCGGCCACTCCGCCGGTGAGCAGCTCGAGCGCTGGCACGCCCTCACCGGCCACACGATGGACCAGCTGTCCCGAACCGTCCAAGACGAGGAACTCGCCGTCGAGCGACTCGACGCGCAGACCGGAGCGGAGGCGAAGCGTGGAGCCGCCCGCCAAACGACTCATCGCTCGCCGACGGCCGAGTGGCGAGCGCTCCCGTCCGCCGCTGCGACGCTCACCGTCGGCCCCGGGATCGAGACGCGGTTCTTCTTCCATGCTGCTCCTTAGCCTTCCAGCCGTTCAGCCCGCCACAGCCACCGCAACGCTAGTCGGCGCCGAACAGAAGTGGCAGAAGCCGGACGCCGAGTCGCGTCCAGCCGGTCGACCCGCAGCCTGACGCTCACTTCGTTCTCCATCGACGCACGCGGCGCCACCCCCTGAGCGGAGCGACGATCCGCCGATCCGCTGACCGTTCGATCTTCCTCAGCTCAGCCGGATCGGGCTCGTGGCCGTCCAGCAGCCCTCGCCAGGCCGAGCGGATCCGAGGCAGGGATGAACCCTGCGGGGCCCGCCCGTCTCGCTCATCTGGCCCAGCTGCTCACTTGCGCCGTCGGCATGTCGACGACGGTGCCGACCGTGTGCCGACGCAGGTCCACGGTCGCCCCTGTCTGGAGCGGGTCGATGGAAGTCGCGACGTCCGGGCTCATCGCCGGCACTGAGACCCAGCTGATCAAGGGGTGCTCGGAGACCTCGGCGAGCTCGTCCGGCGAGAAGAGCACCTCGTGCAGCTTCTCTCCCGGGCGCAGGCCGGTGTAGACGATCTCGACGCGCTTGCCGGACTCGTTGATGAGACGTCGAGCCAGGTCCGAGATCTTCACGGGCTCCCCCATGTCGAGCACCAGCACCTTGCCGTCGTGGGAGTCGAGCGCGCCGGCCTGGATGACGAGCTCACACGCCTCGGGGATGGTCATGAAGTAGCGGGTGACTTCGGGGTGCGTCACGGTGACGGGTCCACCCTGAGCGATCTGCTCGCGGAAGAGCGGCAGTACCGAGCCACGACTGCCCAAGACGTTGCCGAACCTGACACTCAGGTAGGTGCCGTCCTGGGTCTTCCCGGCGAACGACGTCAGCTGCTCGGCGACACGCTTCGTGTGTCCGAGCACCGAGGTGGAGTCCGCCGCCTTGTCGGTCGAGATGTTGACGAAGCGCTCCACGTCGAACTTGCCCGACACGTCCAGCAGGTTCTGGGTGCCCCACACGTTGGTCTTCCAGCCCTCGCCCTCGTGCATCTCGAGCAGCGGCAGATGCTTCAGCGCAGCTGCATGGAAGACGACTTCGGGGCGGTGCTCATCGAACACCTCGGTCATGCGCTCGGCGTCACGGATGCAGGCGACGACCAAGTCCCGACTGTCGAGCAGTCCCCGACCTTCGATCGAGAGCTGCACCGCCTGCAGCGCCGACTCATCCCGATCGAGCATCACCAGCGACTCCGGAGCGAAACGATGGATCTGGCGGCACAGCTCGGAGCCGATCGATCCGCCGGCGCCGGTGACGAGCACTCGGCGTCCCGTGAGGTACCCGGCGACGGAGTCGATGTCGAGACTGAGCTCACGCCGTCCCAGCAGGTCCGCCTCGGTCAAGGGGCGGATGTCGGCGACGGTCACACCGGCACCGAAGAGCTCGGCCACCGGCGGCAGGATGAGCGTGTCGAGCCCCAGCGAGTCGGCACGGGCGGCGACGTCACGGATCGTCTCGCCGTCTGCCGACGGAATGGCGATGATCAGTGTCGAGGCGCCGGTGCGCTCCACCACCGCCGACAGCTGAGACCGGTCGCCCATGACCGGAACCCCCTTGACCCGCAGCTTCCGCAGGCTCGGGTTGTCGTCGATGATGGCGACGGGGTTGAACGGACCAGCCTTGAGCATCGCTGTCACGATCTGAAGACCACCCTCGCCTGCCCCCATGACGATGATCGGCTCGCGACCGTCGTTCTTCGCGCGGGTCCAGCGGTCGAGCAGCAAGCGCCACATCAACCGTCCGCCGCACATCACTGCGAGTGCGAGGAAGCCCGCGACGATCGATGCGCTGACCGGCACCGCATGATCGAGGATCGGGGAGGCGTCGAGCACCGCCAGAAGCAGCGTGACCGCCGCAGCGACACGGAGTGTGGCGGCGATCTCCTCGAAGGTTCCGTATCGCCAGCGGTGCACGTACAGGCCGGCGGCAGTGCCGAGCCCGACCTGCAGGACCGCAGCGACGCCCGCGACGATCAGCACGCCGATGAGGTCCACCTTCGCCCACTGCATCTCGAAGCGCAGGTACGTGGCCATCCACAGCCCGACCAACCAGGCACTCGTGTCGAATGCCGCCTGTGTCGCGTAACGAAAACGCGGAAAGTATCGTGTCATGTCGCCCCGAACAGCCACAGTGCGGCCCACACCAGCGCCTCAGCGCCGCACTTCGATCCCAGCCACGGTAGTGAAACATTGTTCGGTGCGGACAACAAGGGGTTAATGACTGATCTTCAGTAGGCAATTTCGCCCATGGCCCTAGCCCTTGTCTTCCGCGGCGGATCGTCGTACGGTCTGATGACTTTGCAAGGCTGAACATTGTTCAAGCACGCGGGCGACACCGCTGGGGGTAGTTGAAGATGGACGATCGGTTCGAACAGGACGTCGACGAGTCGGAAGCAGAGGCCGGAGTCGACCGCCGCAAGTTCATCCAGCGGGCCGGCATCGGTGCGGCTGCCGCAGGTGGCGCGTGGGTCGCACCTTCGATCCTGGGCTCGAGTGTCGCGTTCGCACAGGGATCGGTGGGCGGGCCGACCATCCCGCCGACCACCGCCTCGACCACGACGACCACCGACCCCGCCAACCTCATCTGCGGAACCATCGATTGGCCGGAGGCTGGTGTCAGTAACAACCCGTCGAACGTTGCGTCGAACATCACGTTCCCAGTAGTTGTGACACCGCCCCCGACCACTCCGGTCTCGCTCCTGTCGGTGAACGGCAGCACTGCACGGCCGCTTCCGACGGTGTTCGCCGGAGCAAACCCGCCGTCGGCGAACTACCCACTCGCTGTGCTGCAGGGGGGCGCCATCGGTGCCAACGGCAACTTCAAGAACCTGCGCGCGAACCGATCGGCGACCTCCACCAGCGGGAGTCTGGTTCCCCTTACGAGCTCGAGCTTCGGGTTCATCATCGCCCAGAACAACGCTGGCGGTGGCAACACTTCGTTCTCGTCGATCACCAACTACCAAGCGGTCACGTTCACGCTGAGCACCGCCGTGTACAACCTGCGGTTCCAGGTTGCGGACTTCACCGCCAATACTTTGGACCCCAACAACACCGTTGAGGACCTCCCGGCGCCCGGCACCGTCTTCCCCGCCCCCACCGGCTCACCGAACAGCTACGGGTGGAGCGGCGGCTTCGGCGCCCATCGCGATGCCCTCGGTTTCGACGTCCCCGTCCTCCTCACCAACGCTACGGGCGGAGTCGGGACAGTCGATGGCAACGGCAGCTTCACCAATCCGTTTCGTCGAAACGTCGTCGTCGCCTCCGCCGGCTCCGACTCGCGGATCTACATCACGATCCCAGGCCCGGTGAGCGAGTTCACCCTTCGGTATGCCACGGTTGGTGGCCGGGGTTCGCAGTGGATCGGGCTGACGAACCTGGAGTTTGGCAACTGCCCTCCCGCCTGAGCACGTTGCAGGGCTTCATTCTGCGACGCTCCTTGAATCATCTGAACGCGACGATCGAGGACGAGCTACTCGTCCTCGATCCCGCGTCTGGGCAGTTCCATTTGCTGTCGCACAGCGCCGGGTTGGTCTACGAGTCGGTCGACGGGACGTCGACCGCGGCAGGCATCGCCGGCTCGTTGAGCCACACGCTCGGACTGAGCGTCGATCAGCTCATCGGTGACGTGCAGGACGCAGTGCGATCGATGGTCAACCAAGGCCTGCTGATCGCTGACGATCCATCGTCCGACACCGCTGGGCTCCCCCGCCTCCACGTCGAACCGAGCCGACCAGCGGACCCGAGGGCACCTCTTCGGCTGCTCGACCGCTCCGCCGAGATCGGACCGGTCCTCGCCGGGGCCGCCCGAGTGAGCGTGCGGAGCCATCTGCCCGGCGTCAACGACCTCCTCGCCGAGCCACTCGCGCTGCTCCCCCGGCCGTCGGGAACCGACCCGGCTCACGCGATTCTGTCCGTCACCGATCCCGGCGACACCGGTCCGTTCGAGATCCACGAGAACGGCACCACGGTCGCCTCTGCGGTCTCCGTCCACGAGGCGGCTGAGGCCGTGCTCGCAACGTGCAATCGACTCGCCACGACCGAGCCCGCTGGAACGGTGAGGATCCATGGCGGCGTCGTGTCGAAGAACGACAAGGCGGTGGTGCTGTGCGGTGAGAGCGGTGCCGGCAAGTCGACGCTCACCGCAGCGCTCGTCCAGCACGGCTGGCTGTACCTCACGGACGAGGTTGCAGTCATCGACCCAGCCACGTGGCTCGTCACGCCGTATCCGAAGTGGGTCGACCTCTCGAACACATCCCTCCAGTTGCTGGGCCTCGACGAGCACCCCGCGATCGGCCCGACCGGTGCCAAGCACCACGTGCCCCCACAGGCGCTCGGAGACATCGGCGGGGCTGCACCGGTCGCTGCCATCGTCATGCTGACCAGCGGCCAGCCCAAGGCAGCACCGCGGCGACTGGGTCCTTCCGAAGCAGTCGAGGCGATGCTCGGCAACGTCTTCGCCACCACATGGGATCACCCGAACGGACTGCAAGCACTGGTCGACCTCTGCACCGCGACGACCGTGGTACAGATGACGAGGCGCCCCCTCGTCGAGATGGTGGCGCTGGTCGACGACCTGGTCAGAACAGCTCGACGTCCCCCAGGGTGAGTGCCAAGTCACCGATGCCGGGCACCGTCGGTCGGGTGATCGGCCGCCAGGTGAGGATCGGCCCCAGCTGCGGCACCGGCACGAACCCCGTCAGCGCACTTGCCGGATCGACCAGGCCACTGCCGATCGTCCGGATGGCGTAGTCGGCACCGGAGCGACGCAACAAGTGGCCGATCGCCCGGCCGACCGGAGCACCGGAGGGCGCCACGATGTCGCAGACCGTGAGCTCGGTGGCAGTCCCACGCCGACGAACTCGGAAGACGACGAGGCCGTCGTCGAGGCGGTCGCCCAACGGGAGCGCTCGATAGCCCAACGGGCCGAACGAGTAGCGCCAGCGCAGGTAGTCCGGGCTCACGTCGGTCCGGATGCCGCTCGCCGGTCGGACACGGTCGAGGAGCCGCTCGAGGTCGGCACTCGGAGCGGTGCGCTCACCGAGCAGCGCCGTCGCGTCGACCGCGACGCCGGTGCCCGCGCTCCACTTCTCGGCAGCCGCACGAGCCCCAGCGATGCGTGGGAGGCTCAACGGCGAGCGCACCCGAAGACCCACCGGGACCCGGCCGACCTGTGACCATCCCATCTTCAGGTAGCCCGGGCGGCTCTGGTCGTTCGGGGTGTTGAAGACCACGCCGACGCCCTGCTCGGCCATCTCGTCCAGGGCGCCGCGGGTGAGCCTCGTGAAGATGCCTTTCCCCTGCCAGTCCGGGTGTGTCGCGGTGTCGACCGCGCGAACCGCCTGGATCACCTCGCCACCCGGCGCCGTGAACCGCCAGCGAAGGAAGACACGCAGGCCGGCGAGCGACCCGTCGGGAGCGACGGCCACCCAGGCCGGCGACACCCCGAACGGGTTCTCGTCGTGCTTCCACGCGAAGAATCCCTCGTTCGGGTCCCCCTGCTTCCACCCGAGAGAGGCGCCGCACAGCTCGAGCACAGCGGTCCGGTCAGCCTGCGTCGCGGCCCGGATCCCGAGCCCTTCGTCGTCGGTGCGCTCGGATGTGTCACGCTGCATGGGCAGGCAAACTAGCGGCGTCGACGCTCCCACGCAGAGGACCTGATGGTCAGCCGCGCTGCGGCGAGCGCCACCGACCCAGTAGCGACTTCACCGGGTCAGCTCGGCGTAGTCCCCGTTCGCGCAGGTGTGCCGATGTCGGCCAGATCACGGCTCGGCCGTAGGCCAGTTTCGCGGCTGCCCCAGGAAGCTCATGCCACAGGTCGAGCTTGGCCCGCCCGAACGACGAGCCCTCCCGGCGGTGACGCTCGATCACCTCGAGCTGCTGACGGTCGAGCTCGGCATCGGCGAGCCAATCGGTCCACACGGGTGCGGAGAAGTGCAGCGCATCGAAGGTCTCCTCGACTGCGACCGCCAGCACCTCGACACCACGCCAGCGTTCGGCGGTCGGAACGATGAACTCCGGACCGAGCTCGGGAGTTGTCAGGTATCCGGCGATGTCTCGCAGACTCGACAGCCGTGGCGTACGCGAGCCGAGCACTGCGTGATACGCCGCGTGCAGCATCCGGTGGGGCGCTGACAGCGCACGGATCTGCTCGCCACCGAGCTCGAAGCTCTCGACATCACGGAAGAGTTCCGCGAGCGGGAGGCGAACCCCGTACGCCCCGTCACAGAGCGTGCGGTGCAGGTCCACCTCGACGCTGTCCTGGCACGTCATCGTGACCGACTTGGCGAAGCGCCGGTCGAAGGCAGGGCGCCGCTGTGGCCAGGGGCGCGTTGCTCCGTGTGCCTCGAGCACCGCCACCGCGCGATCGAGGTCGTCTGCGGCCACCAACAGATCGAGGTCGGCGAAGGAACGCAGCGCGGGGTCCAACTCGTCCAGGTGGGCAACCGCCGGGCCCTTGATCACCCGGAACTCGACGCCGCCTGCTTCTGCGAACCACTCACACAGCTCGAGCAGGCGGACCTCGATCTGGAGGCACCACAGCATCGTGGCCGCCTGTCGGGCGGCGAGGTACTCACGCGCTGCAGCTGGGATGAGGAGTCGACCTGACTCCACGGCCTCCTGCAGCGGACCGAGCAGGCGCTGGGACTCCGCCGCGCGGACCAAGCTGACCGGGTTCACGTGGCCGGACTCGTCGTCGCCGAGATCGAGCGTCAGGACCTGAGCGCCTGGCAAGTGCTGGGCGGCGAGGACACGCAGCAGGTCCTCCTCGGAGACGCTCACGGGCATGCGGGCTCACCCGCGGCGGTGCGCTCTGAGTCGGTCGACCGGAGAAGTCCGCCCTGCTCCATCACGTCGAGCGCCTGAGCAAGGACTTCGGCTCTGACCTCGATGCCCGGTCCGTCCTCTGCAATGCGATCCAGCAGCTCCGGTCCGCTGCCTGGACGGTCCAGGACGATCCAGATCGCGGCGGCGAGCCCCTCCAGCGTCAAGGTCTGCTCGGCGGACGCGGCCACGATGACCTGGCCGGGCAGGACCCGATGCACCCGTTGCGGCGAGCGACTCCACATCAGGTTGTTCACCTCGGCACCGGCCATCGCAGCTCCCGCTGAGGAGGTTTCGTCCGGGGCTCGACTCTGGTCGTCCGCCATGGACGATCCAACGTAGCGCTGTGGAAGCGGTCGTGGTCCGTGGCCGTCGCACACCCGTCGTCGCCCGGGCGAGGCGGACCCACGGCGAACGCCGAGTCGTCGGTCGCAACTGGGCATGACATCCCGTTGACTCTGCTCCGAACTCCGTTCAAACTCGTCCGGTCCGACGGTGCAGGGGCGCACTCGAGGAAACGGGGCAGACAGATGGGTCGTACAACGCAGCGGGCGATCGTGATCGGCCAGGGCTACGTCGGGCTGCCCGTCGCGGTCCGAGCCGTGCTGGCCGGCTACGACGTCACCGGCTTCGAGGTCGACCCGTCGAAGGTCGAGGCGCTCAACGCCGGCCGCTCCCACGTCGAAGACATCACCGCCGAGCAGATGCACGAGATCCTGGCGACCGGCCGCTATCGGGCATCCGCCGATACTGCAGATCTGGCCGGCTTCGACGTGGCCGTGATCTCGGTGCCCACCCCGATGGGCGAAGGCGTACCCGACCTGTCCTACATCGAGTCCGCTGCCGCGACGCTGGCACCGCACGTCAGCGTTGGCTCGACCGTGATCCTCGAGTCGACGACCTACCCGGGCACGACCGAGGAGCTCGTCGCGCCGATCCTCGAAGCCGGGTCCGGGCTCAGCGCCGGCACCGACTTCCACCTGGGCTACAGCCCCGAGCGCATCGATCCGGGCAACGCGATCTGGCGCCTCGAGAACACCCCCAAGGTCGTCTCCGGAGTCGACGCGGCATCGCTCGCCGCGGTGCAGTCCTTCTTCGACGACATCGTCGAGACGACGGTCCCGGTGCGCGGCACGCGAGAGGCCGAGCTGACCAAACTGCTCGAGAACACCTTCCGGCACGTGAACATCGCCCTGGTGAACGAGCTGGCGATGTTCGCCCGTGACCTGGGCATCGACGTGTGGGACGCCATCGACGCGGCGTCGACCAAGCCGTTCGGGTACATGCGCTTCACGCCCGGGCCCGGTGTCGGCGGGCACTGCCTGCCGATCGACCCGTCCTACCTGTCGTGGCAGGTCGAGCGGTCGTTGGGGCAGACGTTCCGATTCGTCGAGCTGGCCAACGACGTCAACGAGCACATGCC
>JAFAFN010000522.1 GCA_023423475.1 Actinomycetes bacterium
GTCGATCAGTTCGTCGACCTCGAAGGGCAGCTGCTCCAGGCCCTCCTCGAAGCGGCGCGACGGGAAGACCTCGACGACGATCTCACCTGAGCCGTCGCCCTCGATCTTCACCCCGACGTCGGCGCGAAGGCAGCCTGCGGCCACCACCACGACCAACGAGAGCATCGCCAGCATCGGCACATGCCGTCGCGACGTGCTGCGAGTCATCCTCATGTCCGTCCCTCGATCCCTCTGTGGCGAACATGCTGCCAGCAGGGCCCGACGCCGTGCGAGCGGTGGGGCAGGTCGATCAGACGAGGGACATGAGACCGGCGATCACGCTGAACACTGCCGTCATGGCTCCCATGAGCTGGAAGTTGTTCGTACGGATGGTGCGCTCGAGATGCGTGCGGAGCTCGCCGATACCGGTCTCGACGCCCGTGATGCGTTCGTCCATCCGATCGAGACGCGCGTCGATCCCGTCGAATCGCTCGTCCATCCGGTCCATTCGGGAGTCCATCTGGTCCAGGCGCTCATCCAATCGGTCGAACCGTGCATCGACCTGATCGAACCGGGCGTCGACCTGATCGAAGCGAGTGTCGACCAACGCGAAGCGGTGGTCGGTGCGCTCGGACAGGCGACCGATCTGCATGTCGAGGTCGCGGCGAGTCGCAACGTCGGCCCATCCGACGGGGGGAAGGTGCTCCATGAGCGTGCTCGCCTCCTCCGGTCCCAGCACCTCGTCGAGGCGCCCGTGCAACTTGTGTCGAGAGCTGTCCGTGATGGCCATGCAACTTCCCTCGTTGACTCGCGCCGTAGACCAACGGTTCTGGCTGCGGCGTCGATCGGACCGGGGAAGTGGCGACGACGTGACCGATGGTAGCGGGGTGCCCTGACGCCCAGCACGGGCGAGTCTCGGGATTCGCCGACCGGTTCCGGGGAACGCGCCCATAGGCTGAGGTATGCGCCGCGTCGCTCGACTGCTGAGTTACGGGGGGTGTGCGGTCGCGGTGCTGCTGATCAGCAAGTTCCACGCCCGCTACGTCGCCGACACCCCGTACGACTTCACCGGCTCGTTCCGCTTCACGTGGGCGATCGGCTACATCGTGGTGCTCGCGGTCGCCACCTATGCAGTCGGTCTGCCGGACCAGACCCGAAGCCGGCGACAGGCGCTCTGGCTCGCGACGCTCGCGTCGGTCATCGCGACGCTCACCACCTCGGCGGTGCAGTTCGCACTCGGCGACGCACTCCTGCCTCGCTTCGTGGTCTTCGGCTCGGCGCTGTTCCTCATCCCGTGGCAGGTCGCGGTGGCCGCGCTCGCCCGCGACGGCCGGGAGCGTGACGAGGACCGGGACCGGGTCCTGCTCGTCGCCGCCCCCGCCGAGCACGTCCGACTCGAGGAGGACCTGCACATCTTCCCCGAGCGTTCCGCCGGACTCGTCGCGACGCTCACCCCCGAGGTCGCCGCCGGCGTCGAGCCCGGGCAGCAGCCGATCGTCGAGGCCCAGCGCGCCTCGAACGCGACCGTCGTCGTGCTCGACCGATTCGCCCAGGCCGAGGACCGCGTCATCGCCCAGGCGGCGACGCTCCACGAGTCCGGTGTGCGGGTCCGCACCCTGCAGAGCTTCTACGAGGAGTGGCTCGGCAAGCTCCCGCTGTCCGAGCTCGAGCGGGCATCGCTGTTCTTCGACATCGGCGAGATCCACCGTGCCCGCTACAGCCGACTCAAGCGGGTGATGGACGTGGTGCTCGCGACGTTCGGACTCGTCGCCCTCGTCGTCGTGACGCCGTTCGTCGCGCTCGGCGATCTGATCGCCAACCGCGGCCCGCTCATGTACCGCCAGACCCGTGTCGGCAAGGGCGGCGAGCACTTCACCATCCTGAAGTTCCGCACCATGCGTGAGCTGCGGGCGGACGACGCCCACTCGGACTGGACCGCCGAGAACGACCCCCGGGTCACGCCGTTCGGCAACCTGCTGCGACGGGCGCATCTGGACGAGCTCCCCCAGGTCATCAACATCCTCAAGGGCGACCTGGCGATCGTCGGCCCCCGCCCCGAACAGCCCCGCTACGTCGACGAGTTGAGCGACAAGCTGCCCTTCTACGACCTGCGCCACCTGGTGCGCCCGGGACTCACCGGCTGGGCGCAGGTGAAGTACGGCTACGCGGGCGACGAACGCGACGCGCTCGAGAAGCTGCAGTACGAGTTCTTCTACCTGCGCCACCAGGACCTGACCTTCGACCAGCGCATCGTGTTGCGCACGTTGCGGTCGATGGTCGGCGGACAGGGCGTCGGCCGATGAGCGCCGTCGAAGCCGCCCACTACGAACAGGCCGAGCTGTGGGTGCACCAGGACGTGCTCGGGGACAGCACCTACCGCCCACGACTCGATGCCGCGGCGTCGTTCGTGCCGAGCCCGGACGACCGGATCCTCGAGGTCGGCGCGGGTGACGGACGCGGCCTCGCCCACCTGATCGCGTCGGGCCACGAGCCCACGAAGCTGATCGCGCTCGACCGGTCCGGCACGGCGCTGCGTCGCAGCGGGCTGACGGCCGTGCAGGGCAGCGCCGATGCGCTCCCGATGGCCGACCGCAGCGTCGACGGGTTGATCTGCGCCGAGG
>JAFAFN010000129.1 GCA_023423475.1 Actinomycetes bacterium
AAATGCCCGATAGGCGTGACGCCCTCCGTTGCGTGCGATCTCTCGGCCGATGGTTCCCCGGTGACAACCGATTCGGCGGGCGATCACCGAGTCGGACTCACCGCGTTCGATCCCGACCCGGATCTCTTCACGATGCTCGAGGGTCAACACCCCGCTGCGTTGGGTTCGTTCACGAAGCACCCGAACACCATGGACCGCTTTGAGCCTGTCCACGTTCCTCGGGCTGATACCTGCTGCACGCGCAGCCTCGGGGATCGTCGATCCCCGAGACAACGCGTGCAGCGCAACCCTCGCAACGGAATACGGCGTCTTCGGACGCGGCATCGCGACCACCTCACAGCTCAGGTGTCGCGACCACCGCTTGAGTCCAAGGACCCCAACTCACGCAATTTCGAGGTGAGGGCGCTGCCTCAGACCGGCGGGTCGGTGACCTCGCTGGACTCGCTGACCAGGTCGGGGAACGTCGGGTCACGCTTCTCGAGGAACGCAGTGACGCCCTCGACCGCGTCGCCCGAGCGACCGCGTCGGTAGATCGCGAGCGACTCGCGCCGATGGGCGTCCTCGGGCCCGCCCGCGGTCATGGCGTCCCAGATCAGCTTGCGCGACACCGTGACCGAGACCGGCGCGGCGTTGCCGGCGATCTCATGCACGAGCTCGTGCGCCGCGGCGAGCAGCGACTCGCGGTCGTCGTAGACCGAGCGCACGAGCCCCGCGGCGAGCGCATCCTCGGCCAGGAAGGTCCGTCCGGTGCTCACCCATTCGAGTGCCTGGCTGACGCCGACCACCCTCGGCAGGAACCAGCTGGCGCACCCGTCGGTCGCGATCCCCCGCTTCACGAACGGCACCGCCATCTTCGAGCCGGCCACCGCCAGGCGGACATCCATCGGCAGGGTCATCGTCAGACCCACCCCGACCGCCGGGCCGTTGATCGCGGCGACCACCGGCTTCAGCGAGCGGTGGATCCGCAGCACCACGACGCCACCGAGATCCGCAGGCACGTCGTCAGGTGTCTTCTTCACCCCGGTCAGGTCGAAGGTGCCACCACCGCCGCCGAGGTCGGCGCCGGCGCAGAACGCCCGACCGTCGCCGGTCATCACCACGCCACGAACCGAGTCGTCCGCGTCGGTCACGTCGAAGGCCGCCATGACCTCGAAGGCCATGGTCGGCGTGAAGGCGTTGAGCCGATCCGGTCGCGAGAGGGTGATCGTCGCGATCCCCTCGGCGATCTCGAGTCGGATCTCCTTGAAGTCCACCTGGTCGCTCATCGTCCCCCCGGATTCGAGTGCGGGCTCACCCTAGGCCGCGTCCGACGACTGCCGTGACAGTTGACATCGCGGGGCTGACCGAGCTGGGCCCGGACGCGCCGAGGGGAGCGCCTCGATCGGCGCTCCCCTCTGCTCCCACCCACGAAATGACCCGACCACGAATGGTCGGAGGTGCTCACGTCGCGTCGAACTCGAGCGGGATCAGGATCTCTTCGCCCGAGTTCACCGCGCCGCTGCCAGCGTAGGTGGCGATGGCGAGCGTGTCGTAGGTACCGTCGATGTTCGAGACCTCGATGTCGACGCTGAAGCTGCCGTCCGGCTGGATCAGGACGGCCTCGCCGGTGCCGAATCCGGCGACGGTGCCGTAGGTCGCGCCGGGCACGGCCCAGAACTGGTCGAGCACCTGACGCTGCGTGCCGCCCTGCGACGGACGCCAGGTCTCACCGAAGGTGCCGAAGACGACGTACACGCCGGCCGGCTGGTTGTAGAGCGGCGGGCGGGTGCCCAGGTTGCCGGTGGTCGTGTAGCCGGTGCCGGTCACCGTGATGACCTCGCCGGCGGGGTTCAGTCCCGTGCTCTTGGACACGGTGAGGGTGGCGCCCTCGGTGGTCGTCGTGGGGGGCGCCACACATGCCGCAGCGACGAACGCCAGCGCCAGTGCCACCCCGGCGAACAGTCCACCCCGTCGTGTTCTCGTCATCTCCGCCATCTCCGTCGTGTTCGAACTGCACCGCCCCACAGCAGGCCGGCTGGACAGAGCGTAGTAAGCAACCTTGACCTGGACAACGGACAGCCTGGACAACGGACAGCGAAGGACGGCCAGCGGCCCGGACCCGGGCGAGCTGCGACCGAACGCGACGGTCCGACCCCTAGCCTTGTCGGGGTGAGCACCGACACCTCCCCCTCCTCGTCCACCCCCGCCGCCGATGCAGCAGCAGCGGACCTCACCGCCGCAGCGATCGCCTGGGACCTCGAGACCTTGATCGAGGGCACCGACGTCGACGCGCTGCTCGACCGGTCTGACGAGCTGACCGAACGACTCGAGTCCTACCGGGGCAGGGTCGCCGAGCTCGACGCCGCGCAGCTCGCCGAGGCGATGCAGACGATGGCCGACCTGCAGGAGGTGCAGGGCCGCGTCGGCTACTACGCCATGCTGCGCTTCTCGGAGAACACCGCGGACCCCGAGCGCGGCGCGCTGATGATGCGGGTCCAGGAGCGTTCGACCACCCTCGCCACCAAGCTCGTCTTCTTCGAGCTCGAGTGGGCCGCGGTCGACGAGGCCCGAGTCGACGAGCTGCTGTCGGATCCGGTGCTCGACTTCTGCGCCCACCACCTGCGCTCGATGCACCGCTACCGCGAGCACATGCTCAGCGAGCCCGAGGAGCAGTTGCTGACCGAGAAGTCCGTCAGCGGCGGCAGTGCATGGGTCCGGCTCTTCGACGAGCAGACCTCGGCGATCACCGTCGAGCTGCCGGCCGCCCTGGTCGGCGCCGAGGGCGACGGGCCGGTCACCCTGCCGCTCGAGGCAGGTCTGTCAATGCTCCAGGCCCCCGACCGCGACGTGCGCCGCACCGCGGCCGAAGCGGTCACCGCAGGACTCGAGCCAGGGCTCCGCACCCGTGCGTTCATCTTCAACACGCTCCTGCTCGACAAGTCCGTAGACGACCGGCTGCGCAGCTACCCCACGTGGATCTCGGAGCGGAACCTCTCCAACGAGGCCTCGGACGAGTCCGTCCAGGCGCTGATCGACGCCGTCGTGGGGCGCTACGACATCCCGCAGCGCTGGTACGACCTGAAGGCCAAGGTGCTCGGCCTCGACCGTCTCGCCGACTACGACCGGATGGCGTCGGTGGCCGAGGACGAGACGAGCATCGGTTGGGACGAGGCGCGCACGGTCGTGCTCGACGCGTACCGCAGCTTCTCCCCCGAGCTGGCCGACGTCGCGCTGCGCTTCTTCGACGAGAACTGGATCGACGCGCCGACCCGCCCGGGCAAGCGGCCCGGCGCGTTCTGCGCCTACACCGTGCCGTCGCACCACCCGTACGTCCTGTTGAACTGGACGAGCCGCCCGCGTGACGTGGCGACCCTCGCCCACGAGCTCGGTCACGGGCTGCACGCCTACCTGGCCCGTGAGCAGGGAGTGTTCCACCAGTCGACACCGCTGACCTTGGCCGAGACCGCGTCGGTCTTCGGCGAGGCGGTCACCAACAACGCGCTGCTGACCCAGCTCGAGGACCCGGGCGCCCGCTTCGCGCTGCTGGCCTCGACGCTCGAGGACTCGATCGCGACGGTGTTCCGCCAGGTGGCGATGAACCGCTTCGAGTCCTCGGTGCACACCGCTCGTCGCGACGAGGGCGAGCTATCGGTGGACCGCTTCGGTGACCTCTGGGTCGCGAGCCAGGAGGCGATGCTCGGCGACTCCGTCGAGATCACCGACGGCTACCGCACCTGGTGGAGCTACATCCCGCACTTCATCGGCACGCCCGGCTACGTGTACGCCTACGCCTACGGCCAGCTGCTCGCGCTGTCGGTCTACGCCCGCTACACCGAGCGCGGCGAGACGTTCGTGCCGGCGTATCTCGAACTGCTGCGTGCCGGTGGTTCGACGACGCCGGCCGAGCTCGGACGGATCGTGGACTGCGATCTCGAGGATCCGGGGTTCTGGGATGCCGGGTTGGACATCGTCGAGGGCCAGCTCGACGCGGCGGTCGCCGCAGCGGAAGCTGCTGGCCGGTTGTAGAGCAGCGGAAGC
>JAFAFN010000153.1 GCA_023423475.1 Actinomycetes bacterium
ATATCAAATGGAAAATGATCAAATAAAACAATTTGTACAGCAAATTTCAAGAGAACAAGAAAAGAAAATTGCACAGGAAAAACGAAGAAATTACTTCAAAGAAATTGGCAGAAAAGGTGGGTTGAAAAAGAAGACTTCCAACCAATTCACCAAAGTGGTTTCGACGAGATTGACCCAAAAAGAGTTTGATGAAGCCATACAAGAAGCGAAGCGATACAATCTCAAATTTTCAAAATATACTCGACTAAAAATTACAAATGGCGAACTAAGGATAAAAGAGTTTGTGGATGACAAAACTTTGCTCGAATATGGAAATAACTTCATCAGAATAAAAAATATGTTTCGGCGCAGTGAGTTTTCACAATTGGATCACACCAAAGTGATTCTAAGAGAAGTTGAAATTGTTACGGAACTGATTTACGATTATCTCTACAATAAAATGAACGCAAGAACGGAAGCGGAATTTCAAGAAGATGAATAACAGTGCAACCACAAGACGAATTTCCAAAATCGCTGTGGAATACAACGGAAACGACAAAGGAACTGCGGAGATGGTTTACGGCAATAATCTTTTGAGCGAGGATCCCGAAATACAATTCAAGGAAATGAAAGCAGTCGCCAAAAGAAATAAAAATGTAAAAAATTGGGCATTAACAGGATATATCTCTCCGGAGAAATCTATTGGCGATAAGCTGACAAATGAAGAACTGACTGATTTAGCCTTGAGAGCATTAAAAAAAGTCGGAGTTACGGATGATAATCAAATTCGTTTGGATATTCATTCTTCCACGAAGCAAAAGCACATTCACTTCATTGTAAACCGAGAGAACACTTTTGGCGAGAACACGATTACCGCACACAAAATCGGAGAAAACTTTGGTAAAGCAGTCCGAGAAGTTTGTCAGAAACTGAATCTGAAAACAGATATCGAGATTGGAAAAGAGAAGAAACAGATGATGTATTATGCTTTGACAAACTCTTTGAAATACGCTAAAAACTTCGATGATCTTGTAATGAAAATGCATCTAAAAGGTTATCGAGTAACTCTTTCACAAAATGTGAAAGACGGAATTTCGGGAATGCGGATTGTGCGATATGAAGACATCAACTACCAAACCGAACGACAATACAAACCTGGCTATAAACTTTCAGAAATTACCAACAAACTGAAAATTGCAGATATCAAGACAACTTTGAATTCCAACTTCGAGAGGGCTGAACATATTCAAACCTTGCTTGAGCAAATGCGAGAAAATGAAGAAACGGAAATTTCAAGAACCAATATCTCCAAAGAGATTGGAAAAACGGTTGATGAGTTTTTAAAACCAACGTACACCGCTCCCGACGATGAATTATTAAAACGAAAAAAACGAAAATTTAGATAAAATGGAACATCAAAACACAGCACCAAACGAACCACAAATCGATATTTATGAACTGCTGAAAAAGGTGGTTGAAACAAATGAAGAAAGCATTAAATCTGCTAATCAAGCAGAGACAATTCATTTAGAAGCACGTAATTTTTATCAATCTGCACAAAATGCGATTATTGGTTCAACCAATATGATGCAGAAAGCGATTCAGTTTGTTAGAACAGAACTTGATTCTATTTGGGATTACAAAACTTCAATTCCTGAAAGCATTCCTGCGCATTTGTCGGAAACCACGGTCAACTTTATTGAAAGAATTGAAAAACACATCAAATTTATTTTTCCAGGTAGCATCGGTATTTTGTCCTTGGCAGCAATCATTACATTTGGTTCTGGACATTTTGCTTTCAAATGGTACTCCGAAAGCATCCGAGCCAAAAGTGAAATTCGGCAGGAAATTTTGGATGAAATCAAGAAAGATGGAAAAGCGATTTATGAAATTAAAGACTACAACCAATTGAAGTACAATACAGATTTGATGAACAAATGGATGAAGAAGAATCCGAAGGATGGTGAGAAATTTATGAAATTTAAAGAAGGGTTTGAAAGTAAATAACTTTGTCAAAGTTTTATTATCTTTACAAAACATTGACGCACTGCTAAGCTTGGCAACGAGTATTGAATGAGAACAAAAGTTCTCATTCTTTTTTATTTTTTACACAAAGACTTAATATTCATGATTCTTTTTTAAATATCTTTACACAAAATGTATATTTCTATGCAGGGAATTCCAATTAATAGACTTAAAGCAGTACTTGCCGAAAAACAAAAAACAGGTAAATGGCTTGCAGATCAATTAAATAAATCAGAAACAACTGTTTCCAGATGGTGTCGAAATGAAATACAACCTTCTATGGAAACTTTGCTTGACATAGCAAAGTTGTTAGATATTGATATTAAAGACCTTTTAAATTCAACTAAATAAGTATGGAAGTTCAAATAAAGGATAATAAGATTTATGCACCATTAAAAGAAAAATGGTTAGTGCTTAAACCTGAAGAAAAAGTTCGTCAAGATTATATTGTTCGTTTAATTAAATCGTATGGATATGATTTAAAACAAATGGAACAGGAACTACAGGTTAATAATTCACAACGTGGTCAAGGTCGTGCTATGGCGGATATTGTGATTTTCAAAAATGAAAAGGATAAATTAGATCGAAAGAGCCCAGTAATTGTAGTGGAATGTAAGGCAGAGCATATTACGATTCATGAAGAAGATTATTTCCAGGGATATAATTATGCTTCTTGGGCTGGAGCAGATTTTTTTGTTACTACCAACCAAAAAGAAACCAGAATATTCAAAGTAGTTAAAGGACATATCCCTAAATCATTAGAGGAGATTGTAAATATTCCAACTGCAGATGAAATCAAGGATGATAAGAAAATCAACGCCTTGTTGAAGCAAACAAAAGCTTTTACAAGAGATGAATTTTCAAAACTGCTTTTCAAATGTCATAATATCATTAGAAATAACGACAAACTTTCACCGGAAGCCGCTTTCGATGAAATTAGTAAGATTCTTTTTATAAAAATCAGATATGAAAGGAGTAATTCTGAAGGACAAATTTTTTCATTAGAAGAGTTTAAAAAGGCAAAAAAATACGATGATCTCTATAGAGCTGAAACTGATTTACCTTTTTATCAAAAGCTTTTTGAGCTGACTAAGAAAGATTTTAAAGATGATGATTTATTTGAAGATAGTGAAACTATAAGAATCCGTGAGAACAGCTTTGAAGCGATCGTAAAAGAACTGGAGATATATAACCTGTCAACAACTTCGGATGATGTAAAAGGAATTGCCTTTGAGCAATTTTTAGGACGTACTTTTCGTGGAGAACTTGGACAGTTCTTTACTCCAAGAACCGTAGTTGATTTTATGGTGGATGTTTTAGATCCGCAAGAAGGCGAAGTAATATGTGATCCTTGTTGTGGCAGTGGTGGTTTTCTCATAAAAGCTTTTGAATTTGTACGTTCAAAAATTGAAGATGAAATTCAAGAAGCGAAAGAAATTATTAAAGCTCAATATTATACAGATGCTTACGATAAAATGTCTGAAGCTAAAAAAGCTGAAGTTGATGAAACTGTCACAGATTTGTTCACTAAACTAAATGCCGAACTGGATATCAACAATTCGAAAAGCCGTTTAAGAGTTTTAAGCTACGACTGCATTTTCGGAACAGATGCCAATCCAAGAATGAGCCGAACTGCAAAAATGAATATGATTATGCACGGTGACGGTCACGGTGGCGTTCATCATAATGATGGCTTGTTAAATGTTAACGGTATTTTCGAAAACAGGTTTGATATTATTCTTACAAATCCTCCATTTGGAGCCAGAGTAGAGAAGTCGTTGAAAATAACGGAAGCTGATAAGTATACTGATGCTGCTAGAATTTTGAAATATCGTGAACGTTACGGCAAAGCTTACGATGAAGCATTAAAACAAGTTAATAACAATATCGGAAAATCATTAATCAGTTTGTACAAAACAGGTTCAATGAGTACATTAACAGAGGTTCTTTTTATTGAGCGTTGTTTAAATTTACTAAAACCCGGTGGAAGAATGGGAATTGTGCTTCCTGAAGGTGTTTTGAACAATACCAATCTTCAAAAAATTCGTGATTTTGTGGAAAGCAAAGCAAAAATTGTTTTAATAACCTCAATTCCGCAGGATGTGTTTATTGCTTCCGGAGCAACGGTTAAGCCGAGTTTACTATTCTTCAAGAAGTTTACTGAAGAGGAGACAAAAGAATATAAAAATATTTCTGCAAAAGCTGAAAAGAAAGTAAAAGCAAAAGTTGCAGATGAAATTACTGAAATCAACCGCAAACTTTTATTAAAAGGTAAAGAAGCTATTTCAGCTGATGAAAAGAAACAGCTAAAAGTTCAACTGAAGCAGATTAATGAAAAAATGGCAGATGAAATAAAAGCCGAAATAAAAGAAGCTTTTAACTACCAAATTCCCATTGCTGAAGTTGAAAAAGCAGGAATTAGTACAACGGGAGCAAAAATCGAAAATGAGTTAGAACCTTTGGCTGAAGAATTCAAAAAATACCGCGCAGAAAATCATTTGTGGAAAAATGTTTTTTCCGAGGTGAAATACCAAGTTATTGAAAACAATATTTACCGTATTCCGCTTACAGAAAATAGTGGCGTAGTTTCTGAACCTGAAATTTTTTATAACTAATGAAAAGTTCTGCAAATTTTTTGTGGTTAAGCTTTGTTCCTTTTTCAAAATTTGATTTATGGGACACGAAACGCTATACTTCTAAGCAGTTTGAATCTTCATTTCCAATTGTAAGGTTGGGTGAATGTATCAGAGAAGAAAATAAAAAATATAAACTTTCCACACAGCCGGAGAAAGAATTTGGGATTTTAGGAGTTAGTAATAAAGTGGGAATCTTTGATGCCTATTTGCAAAAGGGAAAGGAAATCAACCAATCATATAAGAAAATGAAAATTGGTTGGATTGCATATAACCCTTATCGTATTAATGTTGGTTCAATTGGAGTGAGGAAAAGTGAACACTTATTTGAATACATCAGTCCTGCTTATGTTGTTTTTAGTTGTAAAGAAAACCTTTTGCCTGAATTTCTCTTTCTTCTTTTCAGAACAGAAACTTTCAATAAAGTAATCAATGAAAATACTACAGGTTCGGTAAGACAAAATTTGACAGTTGAAATACTGAAAAATCTTGAAATTCCCCTTCCCACTTTAGATGAACAACGAAAAATTGTTGATGCTTACGAAAGGAAAATCAATGAAGCTAAAACATTAGAATTAAATGCAGAAAACTTAGAAAGTGAGATTGAAAGGTATTTATTTGAGGAGTTGGGAGTTCAGCTTGCACAGAAATCCAATAATCACAAAGGTCTTCAGTTTATAAATTTTACTGACATTGAACGTTGGGATATTTTGTTCTTAATGGGACAAGTAGATCAAATTGGGTCTAAATATAAGATTAAGAAATTTGCGAAAGTCATAACTTCATTCAACAAAGGTCAAGATGGAAAATCATTAAGAATTGACAGTTCTAAATTCCCACAAAGTGATTTCCGATATATTGGAATGGAACATATTGAAAAGAAAACAGGAACATTGTTAGAACTTCAAAATGTAAAAGGCGGAGAGATAAAAAGTCAGACCATTAATGTTCCCAGAAATTTTATGATTTATGGAAAGTTAAGACCATATCTCAATAAATATTGGGTTAATAATACTGGTTTTGATAACATAATTTGTTCATCGGAATTTTTCGTTTTTGATATTGATGAGGAAAAATTAGATAAGAGTTTTTTCAAATATGTGTTGGCTTCAGAAATTATTCAATCGCAGATTAATGATAAAACAAGTGGTGCTCGAATGCCAAGAATAAATGAAGAGATATTTTTCAATTTGCATTTTCCAATGCCTGATATTCAAGAGCAATTAAAAATTTCACAAAAAATTAGTTCAATGAAAACTGAAATTGAATTGAATAAAGAAAAAGCCAAAAACCTTAGAATAAGTGCTGAGGAAGAATTTGAAAAAACAATATTTCAATAGTTATGAAAATACAAAGTATAAAAATTAAAGATAGTAAAACAATACTTAATTCTTTTGAGTGGTCATCAGATAAGCCAATAAATATTTTTATTGGTGAAAATGGTTCTGGAAAGTCAACGCTTCTAAGACATTTGGTAGATGTTTTTAAAAATGCTTATGAATTTTATGTTGAGGGTAATAAAAACACAACCACACCTGATTTTGATTTTGAAATAAAGTATGAAATAATTATTAATAATACTGTTGATTTTTTAGTTTTTGAGACCAATTATGTGATTGTAGAATTGACTGGCAAGAAAAAAAGAAAAGAATATTGGGATCTTTCAATAAACAATAATGAAATCGATAGTAATGCTTTGACTGAAAGATATGGTTATGAATCATTGTTGCCAAATAATCTAATTGCTTATTACGCAGGATGGGACTCTTCTGTTAAGAATAAGTTTTTAGAAGTTGAGAAAAGGTATATAGAAAATGCTTTAGGAAATTACAAAGGATTTAAATCAAGTAAAAATCTAGATACTCCTTTTTCGACAATTGCTAAACTTCCCTTGATATACATTGACAAAATCCACTTTAGTATTTTATTGTCTGTATTATTTTCATATGAGTATAATACTAGAGTTGAGAGCTACCTGTTGAATAAGTTTGAAATCGTGAAGGAGGAAAAAACTGTTGTTGTATTAAATGTAGATAAGCCCGCCGAAGATTTTTTCTCAAATTCAAAAGAAGATTTTTGGGGAGCTAAAGGTGAAATGCGAAATTTTTTAGTTAATCTTCGTGATTTTTGCTCTAATAGAGAAGATATTAACGATGAACATGGTGGATTGGTATTCATTTTTGATTTTGAGGATTGGATTAGATTTAAGGAATATTATGCAACAGAAAGCCGTCTATATTCTTATTTGCACATACTTAATTCAAGCGGATTTCTTACCAGCATTCAAGTATTCTTTAATAAAAATGGTAAACCAATGAGTAATTTCAATTTAAGTGAGGGTGAGCAACAACAATTAACAGTTTTTGCCTTAAAGGAAATTCTAATTGAAACTAACAGTTTAATATTACTTGATGAGCCTGAAACGTTTCTTCATCCAAGGTGGCAACAAAAGTTTATTAATGAATTAGCAGAAAATATTAATTACAATAGAAATGTTGATTTTCCATATCATAATGAGCCTAATTTTTTCATAACCACTCACTCACTAAACTTGTTAAATAATGCTGATAGCGATGTATCATCTTTAACGATGCTTGAAAATGGTAAAGTTTCGCAGAAAGTAAAGGATTTTTATGGGAAAACAATCAGGTCTATTAATTACGATTTAATGGGTTTGGAAGAAAGACCAAAAGACATCAAATTAATCATCAATAATTTATATGACTTGGTTGAAAATGAGGAAATGCAAAAAGCTGAAAACGAATTAGGGTTGTTAATTGATATTGTTGGAGAAAATGATGAAGATGTCGTAAGATTAAAAGCAGAAATTGATTTTTTAAAGTCTTTAACAAATGATACAGATCAATAAGACTAGTGCTCCAAGATCATTTATAACTGATTTAGCAAGTGGTGCAAAGATATATCCAGATGATTTATCAAGAAAAGGTTGGTCTGATTTAAGAATAAGTTTATTGGAGGATCAGGGGTTTATTTGTTGCTATTGCCAAAGAAGAATACCTCATAATAACACAAAAAATATTATTGTTAAACCAAAGTCCAAAATTGAACATTTCAAATGTCAAGATGATAACCAGGATTTGCAACTAGTTTACGAAAACATGTTTATAGCTTGTAATGGAAATATTGCAACTACTAATCTTACTTGTGATAGTAAGAAGGATAATTCTGTTCTAACAAAGGTAAATTTCTCAACCCCAATTGAAAAAGTAATTTACTATACTAAAAATGGACAAATAAAGTCTAATGACTCGGATTTGCAGAAAGAAATTGATGAAATATTGAATTTAAATGATGAAAACCTAATGAAGTACAGACAAAGTATTTACAATGTTATAGAAAGAAGTAAAAAAACAATGGGAAAATTGAGAGGAAATTATCAACATCACCTAAAGCGAGAAATTAAACGGTGGGAGTCGAAAGATAACTTAGGGAAATTTAGAGAGTATAAAGGTGTTGGACTATATTTTTTACATAAATAGATTATTCCACAAAACTACAACCTGCAAGACCAGAAAACTAAAACAATAAGCACTGTAATATCATTCGCTTCCTGACATTGAAGATGCCAAAAAAAGTAATAAATTATGATACCAAAAGATAAAATACAGCAAATCCACACCATTTGGGATAATTTTATAAAAACCAATCGAACCGTATTGGATATCAAAGGTAATGTGCTAGTCAATATAGACGATGCAAGACGAACTGCCATTGTGGAACTCAAAAAATTTATAAATGATTTTCAAAATGGCGACTCTAATATTTATGAGTTTAAAACCAATGTTGATAGTTATAACAAAAGAAATTATGAATATCCGTAAAATAGCCTAAAATTGATTAACTTTGTGATTATTAAATAATTAAGTATGAATTTGTTTAATTTTACAGCCCATTTTGGGACAGAAGAAGATTGTAGAAATCATTTTAAAG
>JAFAFN010000219.1 GCA_023423475.1 Actinomycetes bacterium
GTGCTGGGGTGACAACACATCGGGTCAGCTCGGCGACGGCTCCAACCAGTCGACGCCCGACCCCGTCACCGTCGTCGGCCTCTGACCAACCGACAACGACAACGACAACGACCGAAATGTGCCGTGAGACTGCCGTTGACGCAGCAGTCTCACGGCACATTTCACGTTGTGGAGGCCTTCGCTCGGCCGATGGCTGCGCGAACCCGTCGCACCACCTCGGCCGGTCGTGACCAGACCATCGTGTCGGTGATCTCCTCGACGACGTAGCCGGCGGCCTCGAAGCGCTGTCGACGAGCACGGTCGTGCTCCTGGTCGCAGAGTGCGGAGTGGTACTTCTCGCTCTGGATCTCGACGATCAGCGGCAGCGTCGGATGTCGGAAGTCGACCCGGCCGGTCCAGCGCTCCTCGTCACCCGACTCGACCTGCCGCTCCATCGGGACACCGGCTTCGTCGAAGAGCTCCATCGCTCTGCTCTCGAGGCCGCTCGCCGGCGGTGTGTAGTCGCGTCCCCGGGCGTCGAAGTACCGCCGCAGGCCGGCGGTCCCGGTGCGTCCTCGGCGACCGAGCTCGCCGAGGAACCGCTCGATCGACCTGCCCGACAGCACGCGCTCGGACCAGAGCCGGTCGGTCAGGCGAGCTGCACGTCGCTCCTGGCAGAAGGTGAAGAGCTGGAGGGCCAACAGCTCGGGACTCACGACAGGGATGCCGTCTCTCCAGGTGGTCCAGCGTGCCGGGAGCATCCGGACCCGATGGACCTCTGCGAGCTCCGTGCGTCGGGTGGAGGAGCTGCTGGTCGTCAGATGGACCGGATCCAGCGGGAGCGAGTCGAGTCCCCACGACGGACCGGCGCTCGCGTGACTCACCACGGCGCCCCCGCCCTGGTCGAGTGCTGCGACGGACAGATCGGTCAACGGACTCGGCGGCAGCCCTGCCAGTACCACGACCTGGTCGGACCGCGGCTCCCATCGCGGGCTGGAGAACAGGTGACCGATCGCGGACTGGCTCAGCCCGGCACTTCGCAGGATGGTGCGGGACACCGCCCCGTTGTGGCGCACTGCGAGCTCCCTCGCAGTGTGCTCGGCCGACCTTCGTGGTTCCATCGAACCGACGTTGGCCCGGGACCAGCGCGGTCGCCACGGGGACCGCTCCCCGGGGCCGAAAATGCGAAATGTGCCGTCAGGCTGCTGCTCCAGCAGCAGTCCGACGACACATTTCGAACGTCTCTCGGTTCTTGGGGGTGGTCAGCCCTTGGCCATGCGGGCCTGGAGGTTCTCGTCCAGGGCGGCGAGGAACTCCTGGGTGGTCAGCCACGGCTGCTCGTTGCCGACCAGCAGGGCCAGGTCCTTCGTCATCTGGCCACCCTCGACCGAGCTGATGCAGACCTGCTCGAGTGCGTCGGCGGACGCGGTCACCTCGGGGGTGCCGTCGAGCTTGCCGCGGTGGGCGAGTCCACGGGTCCAGGCGAAGATCGACGCGATCGGGTTCGTCGACGTCGGGTTGCCCTTCTGGTGCTCGCGGTAGTGGCGGGTCACGGTGCCGTGCGCTGCCTCTGCCTCGACGGTCTGGCCGTCCGGCGTCATGAGGACCGAGGTCATCAGGCCGAGCGAGCCGAAGCCCTGGGCGACGATGTCGGACTGGACGTCGCCGTCGTAGTTCTTGCACGCCCAGACGTAGCCGCCCTCCCACTTCATCGCCGCGGCGACCATGTCGTCGATCAGGCGGTGCTCGTAGGTGAGGCCCTGTGCGTCGAACTCGGCCTTGAACTCGGCGTCGAAGACCTCTTGGAAGAGGTCCTTGAACTGGCCGTCGTAGGCCTTGAGGATCGTGTTCTTCGTCGACAGGTAGACGGGGTAGTTGCGCTGCAGGCCGTAGCGGAACGACGCCCGGGCGAAGTCACGGATCGACTCGTCGAAGTTGTACATGCCCATGACGACGCCGCCGCCCTCGGGGATCTGCACGATCTCGTGCTCGATCGGCGCCGAGCCGTCCTTGGGGGTGTAGGTGATGGTGACCGTGCCGGCATCCGGCGCCTTGAAGTCGGTCGCGCGGTACTGGTCGCCGTGGGCGTGACGGCCGATGACGATCGGCTTGGTCCAACCCGGCACCAGGCGCGGTATGTTCGAGCAGATGATCGGCTCGCGGAACACGACGCCGCCCAGGATGTTGCGGATGGTCCCGTTGGGGGAGCGCCACATCTTCTTCAGGTCGAACTCCTCGACCCGGGCCTCGTCGGGGGTGATGGTGGCGCACTTCACGCCGACGCCGTACTGCTTGATGGCGTTCGCCGAGTCGATGGTGATCTGGTCGTCGGTGGCGTCACGCGACTCGATCGACAGGTCGAAGTACTTCAGGTCGACGTCGAGGTACGGGAGGATCAGCTGCTGCTTGATGAAGTCCCAGATGATCCGGGTCATCTCGTCGCCGTCGAGCTCGACGACGGGGTTCTGCACCTTGATCTTGGACATGTGGGCTCCTCGCTGGCCTGCGGTGACGATCTCGGCGCCGATCATACAGGTTGCAGACAAGTGCCCGGAAGGGCCTGCGGGACGGGTCGATGACGGGCGGTGTCCGCCCGCGTCCGGCCGGCGCTGCTCAGTCGGGTGGCAGGTAGCCGAACACCTGGGTCTGGGACGGGACGGTCCCGTACTCCGCCACGATCACGTCCGCGACCGCCAGCGGGACCGGCGGCAGGCCCCGTCGGAGGAGCTGCGGGACCGTGGAGCCCACCACCTGCCCGATGACCGAGCCGTCCGGCAGGGGCACGACGCCGCCCAGCGGCAGGTGGGGGCGCAGCAACTCCGACGGCTGCGACTCATCGGCTGGCATCGCTCGCATCGAGACGGTGGCGCCGTCGGTGGCGCCTGGGTCGACCCAGTAGTACGAGATCCATCCGTCGTCGGACCAGCCCAATGCCGAGTCCACCCATCGGAGCGCACTCCCGGCGAGGATGACCTGTGGAACGGCACCGGGGGTCGCTTCGAGCACGGCGAGCGACGTCGGTGATCGGCGGTCGCCCGGGTCGTCGCGGATCGTCAGTGCGATCGCGCTCGAATCCGGGCTCCACGGCGCCCGCAGCACCGGCGAGTTGGCGGTCACCGGAGCACGGGTGATCTCCTCCAGCGACGTCGCGTCGAGCAGGGTGAGCCAGTGGGTGTCGCTCGCCGAGTCGTGCAGCACGGCGGAGACCTTCGATCCGTCGGGCGAGAACGACGACGTCCCGATGTCACCGAGGTCCTGGCACGTCACCGCCTCGGCCGTCGGGCACAGCGCGGTGCCCGTTGCGTCGAGACCGAGGTCGGGTCGTTCCTCGGCGGTCACGAGCGCCCGACCGTCGGGTGCGAGCCGCCCGAACGCAGCCAGCAGCTCGAGCCGGTCGTAGGACTCGGGGTCGAGGAGCTCTGCCGAGTCGTCGTCGACGAGGTAGAAGTCCCAGGGGCTGTCCGGCGTCGTCGGCGGACCGTGGTCGACCAGCAGCCTGGTGCCGGCCGGAAGCGAGGACGGCACGGCGACCCGAGGGGCGGTCGGTAGGGATGTCGGCGGCACCGTGGTCCCCGGAGGGGTCCCCGGGTCGGGGGCACATGCGGCCAGCGTCGCCATGGCGACCAGCGTGAGCGCGGCCGTGCGGATCAGTCGTTCCCGGGTTCCCATCCCAGCGCCCTCCCCGTTCGAGCGCCTCCGACCCTAGTGGCCCCGGCGGTGGGACCTCCCGGCGTCGACGCGGCCCCGACTCATCGGCGACCTGCCATCAGATCGACGAGGCCGTACACGTGGAGCCCGTTCGCCCACGGATTGCTGCCCAAGGGGAACCGTGACAGCGGGCGGGCCTGTCCGGCCGCTGGCCCGTACAGATGCGGTACGCCCGTCGCATCGTCGACACCGCTGGTGATCACCGAGCCGTCGGGCAACGTGACACCGCTGCCGTCCCCTCCAC
>JAFAFN010000229.1 GCA_023423475.1 Actinomycetes bacterium
ATCGCCGCCCGCCACGCCCTGGCTCATCCGGTCGACGGCGTGCACCCGCCTCACCGCGGCCTGCCCGTCGGCGGCGAGTACCAGTGGCGCCGCGAGGGCGAGCCGCACCTGTTCGACCCGGAGACGGTCTTCCGGCTCCAGCACTCCACGCGCGCCGGCCGCTACGACATCTTCAAGAAGTACACCGAGCGCGTGAACGAGCAGTCCGAGCGGCTGATGACGCTCCGCGGCCTCTTCGGCATCAGGAGCGACCGCCCCTCGGTCCCCGTCGAGGAGGTCGAGCCGGTCTCCGAGATCGTCAAGCGCTTCTCCACCGGCGCCATGTCGTACGGCTCCATCTCCCAGGAGGCGCACGAGACCCTCGCCATCGCCATGAACCAGCTGGGCGGCAAGTCCAACACCGGTGAGGGCGGCGAGGACCCGGAGCGCCTGTACGACCCGGCGCGCCGGTCCAGCATCAAGCAGGTCGCCTCCGGCCGCTTCGGCGTGACCTCCGAGTACCTGGTCAACGCGGACGACATCCAGATCAAGATGGCCCAGGGCGCCAAGCCCGGCGAGGGCGGCCAGCTGCCCGGTCACAAGGTCTACCCGTGGATCGCGGCGACCCGGCACTCGACGCCCGGTGTGGGCCTGATCTCGCCGCCGCCGCACCACGACATCTACTCGATCGAGGATCTGGCGCAGCTGATCCACGACCTCAAGAACGCCAACCCCTCGGCACGCGTGCACGTGAAGCTCGTCGCCGAGGTCGGTGTCGGCACCGTCGCTGCGGGTGTGGCCAAGGCCAAGTCCGACGTGGTGCTCATCTCCGGCCACGACGGCGGCACCGGTGCCAGCCCGCTGACCTCGCTCAAGCATGCGGGTGCGCCGTGGGAGCTCGGTCTCGCCGAGACCCAGCAGACGCTGGTCCTCAACGGTCTGCGTGACCGCATCGTGGTCCAGGCGGACGGTCAGATGAAGACCGGACGGGACGTCATCATCGCGGCGCTGCTCGGCGCCGAGGAGTTCGGCTTCGCCTCGGCACCCCTGGTGGTCTCGGGCTGCATCATGATGCGCGTCTGCCACCTGGACACCTGCCCGGTCGGCATCGCCACCCAGAACCCGGAGCTGCGTGCGAAGTACTCCGGCAAGCCGGAGTTCGTCGAGAACTTCATGCTCTACATCGCCGAAGAGGTGCGCGAGCTGCTCGCCGAGCTGGGCTTCGCCACCCTCCAGGAGGCGGTCGGCCAGGCGCAGGTGATCGACGCCCGCGACGCGGTCGACCACTGGAAAGCCTCGGGTCTCGACCTGAGCCCCATCCTCCACGTGGTCGAGCCCCGCGACGACGACCACCTGTCGTGGCGCCGGGTGCAGGACCACGGACTCGACGCGGCCCTCGACATCACCCTGATCGAGGAGTGCCGAGAGGCGATCGACACCGGCACGCCGGTGCACCTGCGGATCCCGATCCGCAACGTCAACCGGACCGTCGGCACGATGCTCGGGCACGAGCTCACGAAGGTCCACGGTGGCGCGGGTCTGCCCGACGACTCGATCGTGATCGACTTCGACGGCTCCGCCGGCAACAGCTTCGGCGCCTTCGTGCCCGCGGGCATCACGATGCGCCTGCACGGCGACGCGAACGACTACGTCGGCAAGGGCCTCTCCGGTGGACGCATCGTCGTGCGGCCGCCCGAGGACAGCCACGCCGGGTTCGTCGCCGAGGACAACATCATCGCCGGCAACGTCATCCTCTACGGGGCGACCCGGGGTCGGGTGTTCCTGCGCGGCGAGGTCGGGGAGCGCTTCTGCGTGCGCAACTCGGGCGCGATCGCCGTGGTCGAAGGCGTCGGTGACCACGCCTGTGAGTACATGACCGGCGGACGCGTCGTGGTGCTCGGCCCGACGGGTCGGAACTTCGGTGCGGGCATGTCGGGCGGCATCGCCTACGTGCACGACCCCGAGGGCGAGTTCCCCTCCCGGGTGAACTTCGAGATGGTCGACTTCGACGAGATCGACGACGTCGACGCCGAGTTCCTCAAGAGCGCGGTCACCGAGCATCTGGAACAGACCGGTTCACCCGTCGCCGAGGAGCTGCTCGGCGACTGGGACGGCGAGCTGCGGAACTTCCGCAAGGTGATGCCGAAGGACTTCAAGCGGGTGCTCGAGGCCACCAAAAGGGCCGAGGCCGAAGGACGAGACGTGATCGAAGCAGTGATGGAGGCCAGCCGCTGATGGGTGATGTACGAGGCTTTCTGAAGCACGGACGGGAGCTCCCGTCACGTCGCCCGGTCCCGGTGCGGATCCTCGACTGGAACGAGGTCTACGAGAAGTTCCCCCAGGAAGACCTGCAGACGCAGGCGAGTCGCTGCATGGACTGCGGCATCCCCTTCTGCAACAACGGGTGTCCGCTGGGCAACATCATCCCGGACTGGAACGACCTGGTCTACAAGGACCGCTGGCGCGAGGCGCTCGACCGCCTGCACGCGACCAACAACTTCCCGGAGTTCACCGGCCGCCTGTGCCCCGCACCGTGCGAGGCCGCCTGTGTGCTCGGGATCAACTCCGATCCGGTGACCATCAAGCAGGTCGAGGTCTCGATCATCGACCGCGCCTTCAAGGAGTCGTGGGTCCACCCGATCCGCCCGAGCCGGCTGACCGACAAGTCCGTCGCGATCATCGGTTCGGGCCCTGCGGGACTGGCTGCGGCACAGCAGCTGACCCGTGCCGGCCACCGCGTGATCGTCTTCGAGCGGGCGGACCGCATCGGCGGCCTGCTGCGCTACGGCATCCCCGAGTTCAAGATGGAGAAGAAGGTCCTCGATCGTCGTCTCTCGCAGATGCGCGCCGAGGGCACCGAGTTCCGCGTCAACGTGGACGTGGCGTCGACATCACCATCGAGGAGCTGCGCGAGGAGTTCGACGCCGTGGTGATCGCCACCGGCGCGACCCAGGCGCGTGACCTGCCGATCCCTGGCCGTGAGCTCGACGGGATCCACCAGGCCATGGAGTTCCTGCCCATGGCCAACCGTGCCCAGGAGGGCGACTACGGCGTCGAGGACGTCGCCGTCTCGGCCAAGGGCCGCAAGGTGGTCATCATCGGCGGCGGCGACACCGGCGCCGACTGCCTGGGCACCTCGCACCGCCAGGGTGCCGAGGTCGTGTACCAGTTCGAGATCATGCCACGGCCGCCGACCGATCGGCCCGAGGCGAACCCGTGGCCGACGTGGCCCTTCACCTACAAGACCTCCTCGGCCCACGAGGAGGGCGGCGAGCGGGTGTTCGCGGTCAACACCCTCGAGTTCCTCGGCGACGACGACGGACGAGTGCGTGCGCTCCGCTACGTCGAGGTCGAGCAGCAGATGGTGGACGGCCGCCCGAGCTTCGTGCCGGTCGAGGGCTCCGAGGTCGAGCTCGAGGTCGACCTCGTCTTCCTCGCGATGGGCTTCACCGGCCCGGAGACCAACGGGCTGCTCGACGCACTCGGGGTCGAGCTCGACCCCCGCGGCAACGTCGCACGTGACGACGACTGGGCCAGCTCCGAAGCCGGCGTGTTCGTCTGCGGTGACGCCGGGCGCGGACAGAGCCTGATCGTGTGGGCGATCGCCGAGGGTCGCTCGTGCGCTGCCTCGGTCGACGAGTTCCTCATGGGCGAGACGGCGCTGCCCGCGCCGGTGCGTCCGACCGACCGGCCGCTCGTCTGAGCGCCGCCGGCCCCGACTCGGGCGACGACGAGCTGTTGCTCAACGGGGGAGTCCCGCTCCGGGTCGTCATCGTGCACTGGAACCAGGTGGGTGCCTGCCTGGAGACCGTGGCGCGCTTCACCGATCGCGAGCTGCCCGTCAGGGTGACCGTGGTCGACAACGGCTCGCAGCCCTCGGCACTCGCCGAGCTGCGTGACGGGCTCGTCGGGCTCGAGGGCGTGACCCTCGTCGAGGTCGGCACCAATGCCGGGTTCGGTCCCGGCGCCAACGTGGGCCTGCGCGCCTTCCTCGACGATCCTGACGACGGCACCTGGGTCGCACTCGCCCCCCACGACGTCGATCCGTTCCCCGGCACCCTGGCGTCGATGCTCGAGGCCGCCGAGGACGAGCCGCTGGCAGGGCTCATGTGCGCGGATGTCGGCGACGGGATGACGCCGGTGATCGACCCGTACTTCGGCGGCATGGTCGTCGAGGCCTCCGCCGAGCCGCCAGAGCCCGGCACGGCCCGCTGGGAGGACGCCGCCTACCCGCACGGCACGCTCATGCTGCTGCGCCGGGAGTGCATCGCCGAGGTCGGCGTGTTCGACGAGCGCTTCTTCTCGTACTGCGAGGAGGCCGACCTCGCCCTGCGAGCGACCCGTGCCGGCTGGCGGGTGGGGTTGATCCGTGGCGCCCGGGTACAGAACATCCACATCGGTTCGGGCATGGCGATCGTCGACTACCTGCAGACGCGCAACACGTTGCTGCTGGTGCAGGAGATGAGCGGCTGGTACCACGCGTTCATCCGGGCGTGCATCACCTTGATCCAGACGTTCCGGGGCGTCCGTCGACCCGAGACCCGCTCGATGATCTTCGACGCCAGGGCTCGACTGCTCGGCCTGCGTGACTTCGTGCTGCGGCGCTTCGGTCCGCCACCGTCGTCGATGATGCGCCCGCCGAGCCAGTTCGACCGCGACGTCCACGGCACCGCCGCGGACGACGCCCACTGACGCCGCAGCGGGACCGCGACGTCCACGGCCCGTAGCGCCGCCTCAGGCGGCGTGCGTGGCGGTCCAGGCGAGCAGATCGTCAGCCGACCAGGTGTTGATGATCCTCGCCGGATCGACGCCGCAGCGCACCGCCTTGTCGCAGCCGTAGTCCTGCCACTCGAGCTGTCCCGGCGCGTGCGCGTCGGTGTCGATCGAGATGAAGCAGTTCCATTCGAGCGCCAGGGCGAGCAGCTCCTCGGGCGGATCCTGCCGCTCGGGACGGCAGTTGATCTCGACCGCGGTCCCGAACTGCGCGCACGCGGCGAAGACGAGCTCGGCGTCGAAGTGCGACTGCGCTCGGCCCGTCCCGACGACCTTCCGACCCGTGCAGTGTCCGAGGATGTCGACATGCGGACTGGCGACCGCCATCACCATGCGGCGGGTCATCTCCTCGGCGGGCATCGACAGCTTCGAGTGGACCGAGGCCACGACGACGTCGAGCGACGCGAGCAGCTCGTCGGACAGGTCGAGTCGGCCATCCACGAGGATGTCGACCTCCATGCCGGTGAGGATCCGGAACGGGGCGAGGCGCTCGTTGACCTCGGCGATCTCCTCGAGCTGCTCGGCGAGACGCTCGGGGCTCAGGCCGTGGGCGACGGTGAGACGCGGAGAGTGGTCGGTGATCACGAGGTACTCATGGCCCAACGCCATGGCCGCCCGAGCCATCTGCTCGACGCTCGCGCCGCCGTCGGACCACGTGGTGTGCGAGTGGCAGTCGCCCTTGAGCAGACCCCGGATCGGGCCGCCGACACCGGGGTCGACCTGTGAGGCCGCCTCGAGCTTCGCCAGGTAGGCGGACGGACGAGCGAGCACCGCATCGGCGATGACGGTGCTCGTCGACGGTCCGATGCCGTCCAGCTCGGTCATCGTGCCGGCAGCGACCCGATCGGCGACCTCCTGCGCGCTCAGTCCGCGGACGACGTCGATGGCCCGGCTGAACGCCGAGACCTTCTGTCGTGGCGCGAGCCCCCGGTCGAGCAGTCGCACGGCGTCGGTCAGGCCCGCGAGCGCGAGCAGCTGCGCATCGTCGCCGTCGGGGCGGGGCTGGTCGGTCATCGACCTCATCGTAGGTCCGCGTTGCGGCGCTACCGTCGCCGGGATGGACCCCGACGCCGCACTCGAGCTGCTCTCGACGACCAGGGCGGTGCGCCGCTACCGGGACCAGCCGATTCCCGAGTCCGACCTCTCGCGCATGCTGTTCGCCGCGACGAGGGCACCGTCGGGCTCGAACCGACAGCCGTTCCGGTTCGTGGTGCTGCGTGACGATCCCGCCGCCAGCGAGGCGCGCCAGTTGCTGGGGGACGCGGCCAGGGCCATGTGGTCCGCGAAGCGGGAACGGGACGGCTACGACCGCGGGAGCGGCGGAGAGCCTGGCTCGCGCAAGGCCCGCACCGCCGCGACGATGCATGAGTTCGTCGACCACTTCGAGGACATCCCCGTCATCGTGCTCGCCGCCGCGGTGCGCCATCGCCCGGCCCCCGAGGAGACCCTCGGCGCCTCGGTCTACCCGGCGTGCCAGAACCTGCTGCTCGCCGCCCGGGCGCTCGGGTACGGCGGTGTGATGATGATGTGGCACGCCCTGGTCGACGCCGACCTGCGACGGGTGCTCGAGATCCCCGAGGACGTCTTCCTGGCCGCGACGATCACCCTCGGCGTGCCTCGTGGCGGCACGGGCGCGGTGCGACGACGCCCGCTCGAGGAGTTCGTCTACGAAGGCACCTGGGGCACGAGCGCGCCGTGGGTCACCGAACCCGACGACGTCGAGCACGTCGGTCGGCTCAAGGAGCGGTGGGACACTCCGCCAGGTCGATGACCGTCACGTACGGGTCGTCCACGAGCACTCGGCAGTTGCGGACCAGTTGGCCGAGCGCACGGGTGGAGGGGTCGATCGACCGATCGAGGTCGGCCGTCGTCACCAGGAAGTCGGTCCCGTCCTCCCGTAGTCGCTCGAGGCGCTCCGGAGCGTCGACGACCTCGACCCCGGTCAACGCGTCGAGGTCCAGATCGGCCTGTGTCGGCCATCTCGAACCGGTCATGCCGGTGTCGTGACGCAGCTGGTTGCCGTAGTGACCGTCGACCAGCAGCGCTCGGCCGGTTCCGGCGAGCGACGCGGTGAGTTCACCGATGG
>JAFAFN010000239.1 GCA_023423475.1 Actinomycetes bacterium
CCGAGGAACTCGAGCCGCTCGTTGGACTCGACCGCACCGTTCTCGGCGCACCACGAACGGTGCCGGAGCGCGAGATCCAGCAGCGAGGTGTCGGTGAACTCGTAGCCGAGCAGACGGCAGAGCTCTCGACGCGGTTCGGGGTCGGACGTCGAGGTCGCCGCCGGCTCAGAGTCGGACGACGACGTAGTCGACGGCATCACGCACGGACTTCAGGTCTTCGAGATCCTCGTCCTCGATCCGGAATCCTGCGCTGCGCTCGCCGAACTCCTCCTCGATGGCCTCGACCAGCTCGATGAGCTCGAGCGAGCCGAGGTGGAGGTCCTCGGTGAAGGAGTCGCCCTCGTTGATGGTCGCCTGGTCGATCTCGAGGATGTCGGCCAGCTGGTCCTTGATGAGTGCGAGCACCTCTGCTCGGTCGATCTGACCCGATGTGTCGGTCTCGGCAGCCACGTTCGCTCTCGTTCTCCTCTGAGGGGCCGCAGCCCTGACAGGGCGCGGCGAAGTGCCGACACTGTAGTCGCCGCCGACATCCCGGCGGGCGATCACCGGCGGTCCCACCACGGCGTCACGGCGGTGCCGGACGCTGCGAAGCGAGGACTCAGTCGACCTCGATGGCCTGAAGGCCGGCGTACCAACCGCAGTTGCCGCAGACCACGTGGGGCAGCTTCGTGGCGCTGCACCGGGGGCACACGCTGCGGGCGGCCGGCTTGAGGGTCCAGTTCGAGGCCCGGCGGCTACGGCTCTTCGCCTTGGAGGTCTTCTTCTTGGGGACAGCCATGGTCGTCTCTGCTCTGCTTCTCGACTGAGGGGGGCTTCTGCACTGCGAACTGCACCGGGCGCGGAGGCGTCGGCGCGGACGAGACAGTCTAACTACTCATCGGGCTCGGAGTCGAAGCGGAGCTCGGAGAGCGCCGCCCACCGCGGGTCCGCGGGAGGCTCCGCCGGGTCCGAGGCCGTCGCCACGGGGAAGTCCTCCGGCGCAGGTCCGCCGCAGTCCTCGCCGCACAGCGGTGCCAGCGGCAATGCCATGACGGCCAGGTCGTGCACGATCGGACCCAGGTCGACGTGGTCGCCGTCGATGGCGTGCACGTCGCCGTCCTCGGTGAGGTCCCGCTCGCTGCGTCGGTCCTTGAAGACCTCGAGCACCTCGGCGGTCGCGACGCCCGATGTCGGCTCGAGGCAACGACGGCAGGCACCCTCCCACGGCACGGCGATCGTGCCGGCGACGGTCAGCCCGTCCGAGAGGGACTCGAGCACGAGGTCCAGTTCGACCTCGTGCGGCGGAGGGATCGACGCGGTCGACGTGGCGATCTCACCGACGGGCACGGACCGTTGGACGACGTAGCGGTTCCCCGGCCGTCGACGCAGCTCCGCGATGCCGAGCCGCAGCTCCGTGTCGCTCACAGGTCCTGGTCGAAGACGGGGACCTGCACCGACCCGGTCGGCGGATCGATCCGATCGCCGAGCTCGGCCTCCTCGATCGTCGGGGCGGAGAGGCGATCGCGCCCTGCGGCGACGGTCTTCTGGACGCGTGCCAGCACGTTCTCGAAGCTCGCCAGCTTCTGGTCGCAGTAGTCCTCGGTCTCTCGTCGCATCCGTCGGGCGGCCGCCTCGGCCTCCTCGATGATCTGCGCGGCACGGAGCTCGGCGGACTTGGCCACCTCGGTGCGCTGCACCATGTGCGCGACCCGCGACTTCGCATCGGCGATCAGCTCGTCGCCGTCGCGTCGCGACCGCGCCATGAACTCCTCGCGCTCCTTGAGCAGCCAGCGGGCGGAGCGCAGCTCGTCGGGAAGGCGCGACACGGCCTCGTCGAGCAGCTCGAGGACCTCTTCCTTGTTGACCCGGACCGAGGCGGACATCGGCATGCCGGGCGAGGTGTCGATGATCTCGATGACACGACGCAGGATGCCCTCGGACTCGGGCATCCGGTAGTTGGCGTCGGTGTCCCGACGACGCTCGCCCTGGCGGGGCGCGTGCTCGACCTGGTCGTCGTCGAGGTCGTCGAAGGCTCGGGGGCTCATGGCGTCTCCATCACGGTCGTACTCGTCGGGCAGATGGCCGGTGCGTCGGCACCGATGCTCAGCTGCTGCCGAACTTGGTGTTGAGTCGGTTGGCCACCGGCGGCGGCACCATCGTCGTCACGTCGCCGCCGAAGCGGGCGACCTCTCTGATCAGCTTCGACGCCAGGAACGAGTTCCTCGAGGCCGAGGGCACGAAGAGCGTGTCGACACCAGAGATCGATCGGTTCATCTGGGCCATCTGCAGCTCGGACTCGAAGTCGGAGACCGCTCGCAGCCCCTTGACGATGAAGTGGGCGTCGACCTCTCGTGCGAGGTCGACGACCAGCGACGAGAACATCGTGACCTCGACGTTGTCGAGGTGGGCCAACGAGTCCTCGATGAGCTCCTGTCGCTCGTCGAGGCTGAAGAGCGGCTCGCCCTTCTGCGGGTTGCGCATCGCTGCGACCACCACGCGATCGAACAGCCGCGCGGCGGTCTCGACGATCTCGACGTGGCCGTTGTGGATGGGATCGAACGATCCCGGGTACAGCACCACCGTCACGAGCGGTCCTCCGGAGTGTGTCGGCCGGGGTCGGGGTCCCCGTAGCGAGCGATGGTCACCACCGTACTGCCGTAGCGACGAACCCTGAGCACCGTCGCGTCGTCGCCGGGATCGATCTCCCGGTCCGACTCGATCACGACCAGATCGGCGTCGAGGGCGGCGAGCAGATCCGGCCAGCCGTCGAACGCGTAGGGCGGGTCGACGAGGGCGAGGTCGTAGCGGGTGCCGGAGCTGCGGCGGAGGAACTCGAGCGCGTCGCTGCGCACGACCGCAGCGTCCGGGTCCAGCCGGGTCGACTCGAGGTTCGTCCGCACCGCTCGCAGTGCGTCGGCGGACGCGTCGACGAAGGTGACGTAGCCAGCACCTCGTGAGAGGGCCTCGACGCCGAGTGCCCCCGAGCCGGCGAAGAGGTCGATCACCACGGCGTCGCGCAGCACGTCCAGCGAGGCGAGCGAGTTGAACAGCGCCTCGCGCACCCGGTCGGTGGTCGGACGCACGGCGTCGCCGGGCGGTGTGACGAGGCGCAGCCCCCGGGCCGACCCTGCGACGACCCTCATCGCGTCGTCCGCCCCGGCCTCGTGCAGCGTCTCACCGGGCGCACGGTACCCGAGGCCGTCCCGGGCAGGGCTCATCTGACGGCACGGCGTCCGGCTCCCTAGTGTCGGGCCCGTGGCGAACGCAGCACGGGACGTGCCGACCGACGACGTGCCGACCGGCGACGCGACCGGCAGGTCGACCCAACGGGTGCACGAGCTCGGCAACCGCCTGGTGATCGCAGCGCTGGTGACGAGCCCGTTGATGTACCTGATCGAGCTCGTGGCTCCGCGGTGGGTCATCTACGTCTTCCGAGCGAGTTGGGTCGTGCTCGTCGCCGTCGCGGCGGTGGTCGTCGTGCGAGAACGCCGGTCGGTCCGCCGACCTTCGAGCCCCGAACGGAGCAAGTGACATGGCCCAACTCCCCCCGACCCGTGCTGCACGTACCCGGACCCTGCTCGCAGGCTCCTGCCTGGCCGCGGTCGCGCTGCTCTGCGCGTGCTCGGGCGACGAGCCGGCCACGCCGAAGCCGGCACACCTCACCGCCACGAGCGCCGCGTCCCAGTTCGGTTCGTCGATGGGCGTCGACGAGGTCCCTGCCGCCGACGTCGCCGCGCTGGGCACGGGTCCCGAGCCTGGCGAGACGTGGACGGTCCCGTTCGGCATCAGCGTCTGCGGTCGCTTCATCGAACCGCTCGAGGGCAGCGCGGGCCCGATCGCCTCGAACGCCGACGGCACGATCTCGGTCACCGGGGTCGACGACGGCACACCGACCCTCGACGACTACGCCGCAGCGGTCGGGCTGACGCTCACCGCCGGTTCGATCACCATGCCGGACACCGCGGAGCCCGCCGAGCTCGACTCGACCGACCCACCGACCCGCGTCGCGGGGGCCACCCTCTCCGACGGCGGCTCGTGCGGCAACACGACCGGCACCGTCGAGGTCTGGATCTACTCCGCCGGGGCGACCGAGTCAGGCGACGGGATCATGTCGGTGACCGACGACCCCGGCGCGGTCACCTTCGCCGAGGAGGGCATGAGCATCGTGCTCGCCTACGCGGCGGAGTCCTCGTTGCCGACGCTGCCGCCCTCGGCGCTCGCCCGGGGCTGACACCGCCGCAGCGCGCCACGGTCAGGACTTCTGGAGGAACTCGGCCTCTTCGTCGTCGAGCACCAGCTGCAGCTCATCCGCGAGCAGCGGGTGTGACTCGAGGCCGGTGCCGTCGCCGACGAGCTCGAGCGCGACCTCGCGCGCGCGCTCGACCCACTCACGGTCGCGTCGCAACGACGCCAGCTTGAGGTCGTTGCGGCCCTTCTGGCGCTCCCCCATCACCGTGCCCTCGCCGCGCAGGTCCAGGTCGACCTCGGCGAGCTCGAACCCGTCGGTGGTCGCGACCATGGCAGTCAGCCGCTGCTCGCCGTCGGGGGTGACGTCCCCGGTCGACACCAGCACGCAATGACTGGCGTCGCGCCCACGCCCGACACGGCCCCGGAGCTGGTGCAGCTGCGCGATGCCGAAGCGGTCGGCGTCCAGCACGACCATCACCGTGGCAGAGGGGACGTCGACGCCGACCTCGATCACCGTGGTGGCGACCAGCACGCCGAGCTCCCCGTGGCGGAACGCGTCCATCACGGCCTGCTTCTCCTCCGACGGCATCCGACCGTGCAGCAGGCCGAGCCGGAGCCCGTGCAGCTCGCCGTGGGAGAGCTGCTCGTAGGTCTCCTCGGCCGAGGCCGCCTCGAGCTTGTCGGACCCCTCGATCAGGGGACACACCACGAACGCCCGTCGGCCCGCATCGACCTCGGATCGCACGAGCTCCCAGGCGGCAGCCTCCTCCGCCGGGTCCCGGGCCCAGGTGGTCGCGATCGGGGTGCGGCCCGGGGGCAGCTCGTCGAGCACGGTGACGTCGAGGTCGCCGTAGACGGTCATCGCGGCGGTCCGCGGGATCGGTGTCGCCGTCATGACGAGGACGTCGGGGACCGTGCCGTCCGCGTTCGCCGAGCGCAGCGCCGCGCGCTGCTCGACCCCGAAGCGGTGCTGCTCGTCGACCACGACGACACCGAGCGAGGCGAAGCTCACGGAGTCCTGGATGAGGCTGTGCGTGCCGACCACCAGGTCGATCGTGCCCGTGGCCAGGCCCTCGAGGATGCGACGACGCTCGGCTGCCCGACAGCGGTTGGTGAGCAGCGCGACCGACAGCGGTCGTGAACCGAGCAGGCTGCCGGGCTCCGCGACGGTCATCCCCTGCAGCATCGCGGCGATCGAGGAGTGGTGCTGCTCGGCGAGGACCTCGGTCGGCGCCATCAGCGCACCCTGGTGACCGCCCTGCACCGCGACGAGCAGCGCAGCGACCGCGACCAGCGTCTTGCCCGCGCCGACGTCGCCCTGCAGCAGCCGGTGCATCGGCACCGCCGAGGCCAGATCCGCGTTGATCTCGTCGACCGCCCGCTGCTGTGCACCGGTGAGCTCGTAGGGCAACGCCGCCAGGAAGTCGGCGAGCAACCCCGGGGCGGGGCCGGCGTCATCGGCGACCTGTTGGCGGATGCCCGTCGAGGAGCGCTCGATGTCCCGCTTCCGCTGCACCAGCCAGAGCTGGATGCGGAGCAGCTCGTCGAAGACCAGCCGCTGTCGGGCCGAGACCATGTGCGCCATCGACTCGGGCGCGTGGATGCCGTGCAGCGCGGCACCGCGGCCCGACAGGCCGAAGCGATCCAGCACCTCGACCGGCACCGGATCGGCCAGACCACGCCGCTCGCAGCGTCGCAGCGTCTGGGCGACCCACTCGCCCAGGTCCCACGTGCTGAGCCCCGACTTCTCGGTCAACGGATAGATCGCGACGATCTTCCCGGTCCGGTTGCCGAGCAGGTCGACCACGGGATTGGTCATCTGACGGCGGCCGTTGAAGGTCTCGACCTTCCCGAACAGGGCCACGTCAGGGGCGTCCCCGAGCTGCCTCTCGCGCCACGACTGGTTGAAGAAGGTGAGCTTGAGCGAGCCGGAGTCGTCGCGGACCTCGGCGGTCACCATGACCTTGCCGTTCCTCGTGCGCCGCGAGCTCACCGAGCTGACCCGGCCGAGCACCAGCGCCTCCTCCCCCGGGACGAGCTGCGCGATCCGGGACTCCTTGGAGCGGTCGATGTAGCGCCGGGGGTAGTGGGCGAGCAGCTGGTCGAGGTCCTCGATGCCCAGGCTGTGCAGTCCGCTCAGCTTCTTCGGTCCGACGCCCGCGAGTCGCTCGACGGGGATCCGTGACAGGTCGTTGAGGGTGATCGGCCCCTCGGGACCGGCAGCGCCGTCGGTCACGTCGCCGAGGTGGCCAGACCGATGTGCAGGTCGTGGGGACGACCGACCTCGAAGATGGCCTCGACCGCCGCTCCCGGCGATGCGGTGACCAGACCTGCGCGCCACGGCACCCCGATGCCGTCGAACTCGACGAGCTCGCCGAGCTCGTACCAGGTGGACTCGAGCCAGTTCGCCGACTCGATCCCACAGCCGTCGTGGGGACGGATGCGACACCGGACCTCGTAGCGACGCCCGTCGGACGACGCGGCAGGTCCGACGGAGGGGGGCTCGGGCATCGGCTCGCCCGTGACGAAGCTGGCGAACACATCGAGCACGAGCAGGAAGCCCGCCGCGGTGGCATCGACGACCCCGAGCTCGGCGAGCTCGGGGTTGTTCAGCGGGCCGGACTCGAGCTCGACGAGACCCTCGTCGGCCGCGGCGATCAGCACCTCTCCGAGATCCGCACCCGTGTCGAGCGACTCGAGCGCGCCGGCGGCGGCTGCGGCGACCACCGCAGGGAGGCAGCCGGCATGCGCGCCGTCGTCGCCGTCGGCCAGGCGTTCCGCCGCGATCTCGAGGCCGATCGCGACCCGCTCGGCGTCGAGGTGGTCCGCGTTGCGCAGTGCCTCGGCGAGCCCGGCGAGGAACTCGACCACGTCCGACGGCGCGGGCACGCCCCGAGCACCTCGCTCCATCGCGGCGCACACGCCGGACATCCCGGCGGCCCCGCCCGTCGAGACCGCAGCGCCGTCGAGCGTGCGGGCGAGGCAGCGCCCCGGCCCGTCGGCGACCTCGTGCTCCTCGGCGGCGCCCTCGCCGTCGCTCCACTCGTCGCCGTCGCCCCACTGGTGGACGGCCGTCAGGCGGTCGAGAGCGATGGCGTGGTCCCCCACGACGGCGGCGGCCGCGGCGAGGGCCTCGGCGAGCTCCGAGGAGGTCAGCTGCGAGCGGGAGGCCATCGGCACCACCCTAGCCATCGGCTGCGCTTGGGCCCGCCGGGCCGGATGCACTATCGTGGTCGCTCGGCCCGTCACCGGACGCCTCCGGCGCGTGACGGGTTCCCCCGAGTCCCGAGTGAACGAGAGAGCAACGAACATGGCCTCCGTGTGTGAAGTCTGCGACAAGAAGCCCATCTTCGGCATGAGCCTCAGCCACTCCCACCGTCGCACCAAGCGTCGCTGGAACCCGAACATCCAGCGCATCCGCGTCCAGGTCGGCTCCACGACCAAGCGCATGAACGTCTGCACGCGCTGCATCAAGGCCGGCAAGGTCACCAAGCCGCAGGTCCGCACCTCCGCCTGAGCCCGCCCCACTGGGCAGATCGACACTTTGCCGCGCCACGACCACTGCGTTTACGCTCGGTGAACCACGACGACGTCCGTCACGTCGTCGTCGAGCCACAGGGAGCAATCTGGTGCAAGGCGTCATCAAGTCCTACGACCCCGCGACGCGCGATGGCATCGTCGTGCGGGACACCGACTTGAGCGAGTACGACCTGGCGCCGACCGCTCTCGATGGCTCGCTGTTCCGCATGCTCCGCCAGGGGCAGCGCGTGACCTTCGAGCTCGACAGCGAGGACCGTGCGACCACGCTCGGCCTCGGTTCCGAGGTCGACATGGGGACACCTGCGTTCTCGGGACACGCCGAACCCGCTCCGGAGGCCTGACCAGCGCCGTCGGAGTCGTTGCAGATTCGGTGATCCTGGCTGTGATCGCCGAGACTGTGGAAGTACCGCCGCAGCGATGCGGACCGCCATGTACACATCAGCCTTGAGCAATTCGGTCGGGAACGAATCGAGGAACAATGGCAGGCACCACCACCAACCAGAAGCTGATCGACTGGGTCTCCGAGTGGACCGAGATCTTCCAGCCGGACGCCGTCGAATGGTGTGACGGCTCCGCGGAGGAGTACGACCGTCTCTGCCAGCTCCTGGTGGACAACGGCACGTTCGAGAAGCTGTCCGAGGCCAAGCGCCCCAACAGCTACCTCGCGCTGTCGGACCCCAGCGACGTGGCCCGGGTCGAGGACCGCACGTTCATCGCGTGCGAGCAGGAGATCGACGCCGGTCCGACCAACCACTGGCGCCCGCCGGCCGAGCTGAAGGCCGAGATGCTCGAGCTCTACAAGGGCACGATGAAGGGCCGCACGATGTACGTCGTGCCGTTCTCGATGGGCCCGCTCGGTTCGCCCATCGCCCACATCGGCGTGCAGCTCACCGATTCCCCGTACGTGGCGGTCAGCATGCGGATCATGACCCGCATGGGTCAGGGCGCGCTCGACGTGATCGGCGCCGACGGCGACTTCGTCCCCTGTCTGCACTCGGTCGGCTACCCGCTCGTGCTCGCGGACGGCACCACCCGCGACGAGGTCGTGTGGCCCTGCAACGACGAGAAGTACATCTCGCACTTCCCCGAGACGCGCGAGATCTGGTCCTACGGCTCCGGCTACGGCGGCAACGCCCTGCTGGGCAAGAAGTGCTTCGCCCTCCGCATCGCCTCGACGATGGCCCGCGACGAGGGCTGGATGGCCGAGCACATGCTCATCCTCGGCATCACCTCGCCCGAGGGCGAGAAGCGCTACATCGCTGCGGCGTTCCCGTCCGCGTGCGGCAAGACCAACATGGCCATGCTCGTGCCGTCGCTGCCCGGCTGGACCGTCGAGACCGTCGGTGACGACATCGCCTGGATGAAGTTCGGCGAGGACGGTCGCCTGTACGCGATCAACCCGGAGGCCGGCTTCTTCGGTGTCGCCCCCGGCACCTCGGACGAGACCAACAAGAACGCCATGGACACGATGTGGGGCAACTCCATCTTCACCAACGTCGGCAAGACCGACGACGGCGACGTCTGGTGGGAGGACATGACGCCCGAGGCGCCGTCGCACCTCATCGACTGGAAGGGCAACGACTGGACCCCCGAGTCCGGCACGCCCGCCGCACACCCGAACGCCCGCTTCACCACGCCGGCGTCGCAGTGCCCGTCGATCGCCGAGGAGTGGCAGGACCCGGCCGGCGTGCCGATCTCGGCCATCCTCTTCGGCGGCCGTCGCGCCACGAACGTCCCGCTCGTCACGCAGTCGTTCGACTGGCAGCACGGCGCCTTCCTCGGCTCGATCATGAGCTCCGAGAAGACCGCCGCCGCGGCCGGCAAGGTCGGCGACGTCCGCTTCGACCCGTTCGCGATGCTGCCCTTCATGGGCTACAACGTCGGCGACTACATCAACCACTGGCTCGAGATCGGTGATGCCACCGACGCCGACAAGCTGCCGAAGCTGTTCTGGGTCAACTGGTTCCGCAAGTCCGACGACGGGAAGTTCCTCTGGCCCGGCTTCGGCGAGAACAGCCGGGTGCTCAAGTGGGTGCTCGAGCGTGTGACC
>JAFAFN010000305.1 GCA_023423475.1 Actinomycetes bacterium
CCGCCCAGGCTACCGACCATGGACGAACTCGTCAGGTTGCCTTACCATTTGCTCATGGCCGACCTGCTCGATCCCGACTCGCTGCGCGACGTGGTGGCCAGGGTGCTCGACCGCCCCGGGCTGACCACCGACGAGCTGCGTCGGGTCGAGCTCGTCGACGCGGACCACCGCATCGACAACATGACCACCGCCGGTCTCCACCGGGTGTCCGGCACGCTGGACGACGGGACCGAGTGGCGGGCGTTCGCCAAGGTCCTGCATCCCGCAACGGCGTCGCCCCTCATGCAGTACGTGCCCGAGGATCACCACGCCGCAGTGATGGCGAACCTCAACTGGCTCGACGAGCCGGCCGTGTACCGCAGCGGCCTCGCCGCGGACCTCCCCGTCGGGCTGCGGATGCCGCGTCTGTGGCACGTCGTCGACGGCGACGACCGGATCGTGCTGTGGCTCGAACAGCTCGACGCCACGTCGTCATGGGAGCTCGACGACTACCGCCGAGCGGCCCGTGCGTTGGGCGCGATGTCGGGTCGCTGGCCCGAGGCTCGGGTCGAGACCGAGCTCGGTCTCCGGCGACGGGACCTGGGCTACCTCTTCTTCGGCAAGCTCGCGAACGTCGACCTACCCGTCGTGGCCGACGATGCCCACTGGGCCGACCCCGTCGTGGCGGACGCGACCGACGCCGAGTTCCGGCGTGAGCTCGACGCCCTCGTCGCACGGGCTCCCGCCCGCATCGCCGAGGCCGAGACCCTGCCCCACGCGATGTCCCACGGCGACGCGACCCCGCACAACCTGCTGTGGACGGACGACGCTCTGGTCGCGATCGATTGGAGCTACGGCAGCTCCGGTCCGCTGGGAGCCGATCTCGGCCAGCTGCTCGCCGGGCGGTTCGACACCGGCGAGGCCGACCCCGACGACGCCCCGAAGATCGCCGAGGTGCTGCTCGACTCGTACATGGAGGGCCTCGCGGACGAGGGCGTGCACCCGGACCCTGCGCAGGTGCTCGCCGGGTGGAGCACCCACCTGGCGATCCGCTCGGTCATCTCCTCCACCGTGCTCGACCACCGCCCGGACCTCGACGACGAGGCACGGTCACAGCTCCTGGCGCGACGCGTCGCGGCGGCCCGCGTCGGCTTCGAGCTCGACGCCGGCCGCTGAGCCCGAGCGTCGCGGACCGCTCAGTCGGCGAGCATCTCGGACAGCGCTCGGCGACCGAAGAACGTGCCCTCGCCGAGCGAGATGCCCGAGCAGTACCGCGCCAGGGCGAGGCTGGCCGCGGCGCGGCCGGCCGCGTACAGACCGGGCACGACCGAGCCGTCCTCGCGCACGACGCGGGCGTGTTCGTCGGTGACGGTGCCACCGAGCGGGAAGCCGGCGTAGATGATCTTCGCGACCCTCAGGTCGATCGCCCCGAACGGTGCCTCGTCGAGTGGCACGACCCACTCGGGCGCCTTGCCGAACTGCGGATCCTCTCCACTGGCGGCCGCGTCGTTGTACGCCGACATCGTCGACGCCAAGCGGTCGGCGGGCAGATCGATCTCCTCGGCGAGTTCCTCCCAGGTGCCGCACACGTTCGAGGCGCGCATTCCCATGCGGTTGATCACGTAGCGCGGCTCGTCGAAGAGCAACCACGCCACGCCGTCCTGCTCCGCCAGGATCGACTGGCCGAGATGCCCGAAGTAGGTGTCCTCGTTGATGAATCGCTCACCCCGGCCGTTGACGATCACACCGCGCACGACCGGCCGAGGCGGGGTGACCGGCACCGCCACCTCCATGGTCGACATGCCCTCGGTCGCCGCCCCGAGGCCCCGGGTCACCCGCAGCGCCCAGCCATCGTCGGCGTCGGTCCCGAGGCGGAAGCCGACATCGAGCAGCAGTGGCGCGTGCTCGGCGAGGAGCGCGTCGTTGTGGACCCAGCCGCCCGACGCGAGCACCACGCCTCGTCGCGCCCGCAACGATCGGACACCGCCGTCGGACCGAACGGTGACGCCGACGACCCGGCCGTCGTCGACGACGAGTCGCTCGGCCCGATGGTCGATGAGCACCTGCGCAGCAGTGCGATCGAGCGATTCGCGGAGTCGCTCGACGAGGAACCAGCCCGCGGCGTTGGGCGTGGCGGGCACGTGGCCACGCGCCACCGGCCGGTGACGCTGACGGTACGGGCTGGCGTCCTCACCGCCGCTGTAGACCAGGCCCTCGGTGCCCGGCGGCTCCATCCCGGGCTCGGCCCAGAAGGTCGGCTCGAAGTCCACCCCGTGGCCGACGAGCCAGTCGTGATGCTCGACGCTCCCGTCGCAATACGCCGCCAGCCGCGGGTCGTCGAGCGGTCGCCCGAGTGCTTCGGAGAGGAACGCCCGCATCTCCTCGGGAGTGTCGGTCAGGCCCGCACCGACTTGGGTGGACGTGCCGCCACCCAGGTAGAGGATCCCCCCGGCGCTGGCCGACGTGCCGCCTCCGCCGCTCCGGTCCAGCGCCGCCACCTCGAGACCACCCTCGACTGCCTCGATGGCGGCTGCCAGGCCGGTCGCACCCAGGCCGACCACGACGACGTCGACCTCGTCGGACCACCCGCCATCCAGGTCGACGACGGAGAGCGGCAGGATCGGTTCGCTGGAGGGTACGGGCATCCCGGACTTCTACGGCACGCTCCGCCCGTGAGCAAGCACCGACCCGACGGTGCGAGGTCCGTGACTACAGCGGGTCGGTGCCCGGCTGCCCCTCCGAGATCACGGCATCGGTCCACACCGATCCGTCGAAGTACCGCTGAGAGTGGCGACCGCTCGGATCGGCGTACCAGCCCTGGGGCCATCCAGAGGGAACTCCGCCCTGCGCCGCAGGTCCACCGGGCGTCGAGGGGCCAGCCGGGCCGGACGCGCTGCGCCCACGAGCGACCACGACGAGTGCGATCACCATCGCTGGCGCCAGCAGGATCGCGGCGAGGACCATGAGGATCACCCACTCGTTCCCGCTGAACATCGTCCACCCCTGCCGATCGATCCGGAGAGGACCGTAGTCGCCGCGTGAGCGCGCAACGTCCCGGCTCGGGTGAGCCGGGACGTCGAACGGCAGGTCAGTTCGCGAACGGCAGGGGCAACCACGTGTCATAGATGCGCTGCGGCGCGGTCGTGGCGAAGGTGCCGGCGCCGTAGTCGACACCTGCGGCGAAGCCGTTCGCTGCCACGGTGGTGTCGCGAGTGAAGAAGCCGTTGCCGTTGACCAACGACGTGCGTGACACGAGCAGGTTCCGCAGCGAGCCGACGGTGTTGCCGGGCGAGCCGGGCTGCCACGCCGCGCTCGAGGTCACCACGACCCTGATGCCGTCCGCGACGTCGGCGGGCGGGGTGAACCCGGCGCCGATGATCTGCAACGAGGTGCCCTGGCTCCGGTCGATCGCGCCCGGGATCGTCAGGACCTTGATCTCCGGCACGCCGCTCGGGACGTGCAGGTCGAAGGTGACCGCGTCGGAGTACACCGTGGCCGCGGTGTTGCTCGCACGCAGACGCATCAGTCCGTCCATCTCTGCGGTCACTGTGCCGATCCAGAGGTTCTGGCAGTGGGTCCCCTCGTAGTACGCCGGGTTCGGCGGCGTCGTGCCCGCGAGCGGCTGGGACGAGAAGTCGGTCCAGGTCACGCCGCCGTCGGCGCTGTGCTGCCACCGGCACGACACCGTGGGGAGGCCTGCGACGTTCGCGCTGAAGGTGATGGTGTCCTGTCCGACGAACGCGATGCGCGGCTTCGGCTGCAGGCTGAAGGTGGGCGCGGCGAACACGACGCTCAGGGTGACGGGCGCGGTGACGATCTCGGTCGGCGTTCCGTAGCCGTTGTCGAGCACCGCACGGAACTGTGCGCCGTGGTCGCTCTGGGCGGTGTTCCACGAGATGGCCGAGTTCACCGTCGGCGTCGCGGCGGTCGCGTAGGTCTCGGTCGTGGTCGCGACGTCCTGCCACGATGCGCCGGCATCGTCGCTGCGCTGCCACTGGACCTCGGGAAGGGGCGCACCAGTGGCGATCACCCTGAACGTCGCCGGCTCCCCACGGCCGACGGTCTGCGCCACCGGCGCCGTGGTCACGGCAGTCGGGGCGGTGGTGACCGTCAACGGTCCGACGACGTCAGAGACTGCGTCCTCGCCCACGCCGTTCGTGGCGACCACCCGGAACACCGCGCCCTGGTCCGAGACCGCCGCACCGTGCGGGTAGCGGAAGCCGGTGGATGCGGCGCCCTCGATGTCGCCCCAGGTGGTGCCGTCGAACGAACGCTGCCAGCGGAGCGTCGGCGCGGGGTTGCCGGTCGCGCCGACCGACAGGTCGAGGTTGCCGCTCGCGGGCACCGATGCCGTCGGAGCGACGGGCTGCAAGGTGATCTGGGGAGCCGACGGCGTCCACGAGACCGAGAACGGCAGTGGCGGCTTCATGGCGTTCAGACCCGAGCACGAGGTCGTGTAGTAGTGCGCCTGGATCGAGGCGGGCACCATCGAGATGTACTCGGCCGGCCACGAGCCACCCGTCCCATCGCAGTCGAGGTTGGGCAGCACATCGGGATGCACCGAGGTGAACATGCGCCCGGCGAAGTCCGGGGTGGCGCTCAGCCGACCCTCGCTCAGCGAGACGCTGCTGAACGTCGCGATCGGGACACGCGCCGGGCCAGCGGCGGGCACCGGATTGCCCGCCATGTCGAGCGCGGCGGCGACGAAGACCTCGAAGCTCAGCGTGCCGCTGTCGTCGGGGGCGATCGTGAGCTGCGGATCGGTGAAGGACTCATCCGGCGCGCCGTAGAGCCCGTTGTACGGGTTCATCGTCCAGGTCCCCGTGTCCCACGACACCGTGCCCGCGCCCGTCGACGGATCGATCGACCCGGTGCCGCCGTCGAAGCGGACCGACGTGAACGAACGTGCCGCGTCAGCGGGATCGCCCGACGCGACCTGGCCGTTCGCGGTCTCGAGCGACACACCCGCACCCTCGACCTCGTGCGACCACGCCCCGAAGACCCCGTACTGCGAGTAGCGGTTGTAGCCCCAGGTCAGCTGCACACCGTCGACGGCGTGCGGATCGACCGGCGCGGTCGTCGTGGTCGTGGACTCCGTGGTCGTGGTCGTGCTCTCCGTCGTGGTGGTCCCACCACCGTCGACGGGTGGCGTGCACGCCGCCAACGCCATCATCACCACGACCGCGACACCCGCCGCGATCCGTCGAGTCGACCGAACCGTCGCACCCATCATCTCTCATCCCTCCAGCAGGTACCCCGGAGCTCCAACACTCCAGTATCGGCTGACGTGATATCAGGTGATAGGCACCCCTAACAACCTTGGACCGCCCCAACTTCCTTGCTGAGCGTTCAGTAAGTGGTTACCGTCGACGACACCGCCCTCCCCGGCGACCGCCAGAACCCCTTCCGAGAGGAACTCCAGGGTGACCACCGACGAACTCCGTGCCCGCCGACTCGCCGTGCTCGAGCAGCACTTCCAGTCCGAGATCGACCACGACTGGGACCTGTGCCTGTCGACGTTCGAGGACGTCCCCCGCTATGAGATCGTCCCGACCGGGCAGATCCACGAGGGCGCCGAGGCGGTCGTCGCCTACCACAAGGGTCAGCGGACGGCGTTCCCCGACCAGCGCCACGAGCACGTCCGCATGCACTTCGCCGATGACGACACCGTGATCTCGGAGTTCGACCTGCTCGGCACGAACACCGGCGAGTTCCTCGGCCTCGCGCCGACCGGCAGGGCGTTCCGGGTCGCGGTCATCGCCGTGTTCACGTTCTCGGGCGACCGCATCACCAACGAGCGGGTGTACCTCGATTCGGCCAGCCTGCTGCGTCAGATCGGCCACGAGGACCTCCTGCCCATCGCAGGCGTCGAGGACTTCGCCGCAGCGCAGATGAGATGACCGCAGCCACGACGGGTCGGTCGTCAGCACGCCGCACGCAATCGGAGCGGCGAGCCGACGCCGAGGGTCGACTCATCGCCGCCGCGGCGGCCATCGCGAGCGAGGAGGGTCCGTCCGCGGTCACCCTCGCCAAGGTCGGTGCCCGTGCGGGCTACAGCCGCGGCCTCGTCGCACACCACTTCGGGTCCAAGGCCGCGCTCATGCAGAGGGTCGCGGACCAGGTGTCCGACGAGTTCCGCACCGCGGTGTTCGAGCGGTACTCGGCCGACGCTCCGCTGCTCGACTCGCTCCGGATGCTGCTCGGGGTCTACTTCGACATCATCGCCGACCTGCCGGAGCTGAACCGCGCACGGCTGGCGCTGGTCGCGGATGCCGTGGCGCACCCCGGATCCGACTACCGCGACGTCGTGCTCCACGCCGATCGGGAGTTCCGCTCCGCGCTCCGCCGGGCGATCGACGGTGCCGCCGGCGAGCTCCCCGAGGGCTTCGACGCCGAGACGTTCTCGGTGCTGCTCGTCGGCGCGCTGCGAGGCATCGCCTTCGAGTCGATGCTCGACCCCGACGTCGACCTCGAGCGCGCCCGGTCCGAGCTCGATGCGCTCCTGACCGCCCGACTCACCCCGCCGACCGATTCCTCTTCGTTCTCGACCTGATCACCTCGACGACGAAGAGGAAGTGAGGTCCGGACGCGACGACGCCCCGGACCGCTCAGGTCCGGGGCGTCGTGCGGTCTGATCGGTCAGGTCCCGTGTCGGCTCAGGCCGCGGGTGCTGCGAACGCGAGCGGCGTGAAGGTCGTCAACCCACCGGTCGGGTCGGGCTGGCCGTGGGCCTTGACGGTCGCGATCGAGCAGGCAGCGACGGTGCAGTCGACGGCAGGCGTGCCGATGACCGCTGCGGTGTCGACCGTGGTCCGGAACGAACCGGCGGCGTTGAGGTCGCTCGGGAACCGCAGGAACTTGGTGTTGCCCCACTTCGAGGCGTCCAGGTTCCAGCCGGCAGGGGCGTTCGCCTCGGTCCAGGGCACCTGACCGACGTAGATGCCCGGCGCTGCGGCAGGGAATCCGGCGCCCGTCACGGTGATGGTCTCACCCGCGGCGGCGAGGTTCGAGCCCTTCGAGACGATGACCTCCCTGGTCGTCGCCGGAGCGAAGCTGACCGGGACGGCGAAGTTCCACGCCGCCAGGGTCCCGTAGTGGGCGGACCACGCGTAGATCTTGCACGCGTCGAGGTAGCAGTTCACCGTCTGGCCGGCGGTGGCGAAGAGCGCATCGACGTTGACGGTCACCGAGAAGGTGCCATCCGCGTTCAACCGGGCGCCGAGTCCGTTCTCGACCTCGGGGGCCGAGGTGCGGATGTACTTGGTGCCGGTGTACGCCGTGGGCACGGGGCCGTCACCGACGCCCATGGCGACGTACAGACCTGCGACCGCCTGGTTGATCGGGGTGCCTGCCGGCGTGAGCCTGGCGTTGTCGAAGCCCGCGCCGGTCAGCACGAGCGAGTCGCCGGTCTGGTTCAGGCAGGTGGCCTTGGACAGCGTCAGGGTGACGTCGGCCGGGGTCCCTCCCGCGCTGTCGACGTTGGTGGCCGTGGAGCCGGTGGGCTGACAGCCCGGGACCGTCGTGGTCGTCGTGGTGGTGGGTGCCTCGGTCGTCGTCGTGGTCGGCGCCTCGGTCGTGGTCGTCGGGGCTTCGGTGGTGGTCGTCGCCTCGGTCGTGGTGGTCGTCGCCTCGGTGGTGGTCGTGGACTCACCGGGGTTGGTCGGGGTCGGCGCGCAGGCCGCCAGGAGCGCCGCGGCTCCGATCGCTCCGACGACGATGACGGCGTGGAACCGACCTCGTGTCGCTCCGGTGGTGGTCTGGTTCATGGTGCTCTCGCTCCTCGGTGACGGAGCACACGACATCCGCGCCGAGCTCTCGCCCGTGCATCGCCCAGCCTCTCCCGCACCGCTCAGGTTGTAAGGATCCCCGCAACACAGCCGTTGCCGGGATGAGTAGTGAGTATTAGGCGCGGTTAATACAACAAGTCAAGGAGGCAGCGACTACACGGGTGTGCCGTTCGACTCCTCTCGCCACGAGCAGCGACGCGGATCGTCCCGGCGCCCGAAGGAGCCGGGACGATCGTGGCCCGAAACTCTGGAGCACCCGGCCCCTCGGCGGACGAGGGATCGGGTCTGGGTCGACTACTCGATGCGCAGGCCCGAGATCGCACGGGAGATCACCAGCTGCTGGATCTGCTCGGTGCCCTCGAAGATGTCGAAGATCTTGGCATCGCGGTGCCAGCGCTCGACGGGGTACTCACGGGTGTAGCCGTAGCCACCGAGGATCTGGATCGCACGCTCGGTCACCCACACGGCGGTGCGGCCGGCCATGAGCTTGGACATCGAGCCCTCGGCGTTCTTGTAGCCGCCGCCGTTGTTCGACAGCCACGCGGCACGGTGCACCATGAGGCGGGAGGCCTCGATCTGGGTGGCCATGTCGGCGAGCATGAACGCGATCGACTGGTTCATGATGATCGGCTTGCCGAACGCGGTGCGCTCCTGGGCGTACTGCAGGGCGT
>JAFAFN010000371.1 GCA_023423475.1 Actinomycetes bacterium
GTCCCGGTGGTGGGCCCTCGTTCCCGCCGCCAGGTGGCGGTCCCGGTGGTGGACCCGGCGGCCGTGGCCGTCCCGGAGGACAGCAGCGCCCGCCTCGCCGCAAGGGACGTCGCCGTCGCAACCGCGAAGAGCTCCAGCCGATGGACATGCCGAGCTACACGCCGGCAAGTGCACCGGTCCCCGACGGCGTCGTCGTCATCGAGCGTGGTTCCACGCCCCAGGACCTCGGTGCACGCCTGAACCGCACCGCGGCCGACGTGGTGCGCTTCCTGCTCCAGCAGGGAGAGATGGTCACCGCGACGCAGTCGCTGTCGGACGAGATGATCGAGCTCTTCGCCGAAGAGGTCGGCGCCGAGATCTCGCTGGTCGACCTGGGTCAGGAGCAGGAGGTCGAGCTCCGCAAGGTCCTCGACATCCCAGAGGTCGAGGACGCCGAGTACGAGTCCTGGCCGCACCGCCCGCCGGTCATCACCGTCATGGGTCACGTCGACCACGGCAAGACCAAGCTGCTCGACCGCATCCGCAACGCGAACGTCGTCGCGGGTGAGGCCGGTGGCATCACCCAGCACATCGGCGCTTACCAGGTCGAGAAGGACGGACGTCGTCTGACCTTCATCGACACCCCGGGCCACGAGGCGTTCACCGCCATGCGTGCCCGTGGTGCAGATGCCACCGACATCGTCGTGCTGGTGGTCGCTGCGGACGACGGGGTCATGCCCCAGACCCTCGAGGCGATCGCCCACGCGAAGGCCGCCGAGGTGCCGATCGTGGTCGCGATCAACAAGGTCGACCGAGAGGGCGCCGATCCGACCCGTGTCATGCAGCAGCTGTCCGAGCACGAGCTCGTGCCCGAGGCATGGGGCGGCGACACGATGATGTGCGAGGTCTCTGCGCTGCAGGGCACGGGCATCGACGAGCTGCTAGAGAACCTGCTCGTGGTCTCTGAGGTCGAGGACCTGCGTGCCAGCCCCGAGGGCCGCGCCCGCGGCGTCGTGGTCGAGGCGCACCTCGACATCGGTCGGGGTCCGGTGGCCTCGATCCTCGTGCAGCACGGCACGCTCCGGGTCGGTGACCCGCTGGTCGCCGGTCCGGCGTGGGGTCGCATCCGCGCCCTCATCAACGACCACGGCGAGCAGATCAAGGAAGCTCCGCCGTCGACCCCGGTCGAGGTGCTCGGTCTGTCCGACGTCCCCTTCGCCGGCGACGACTTCGTCGTGGCACCTGACGAGCGCAAGGCTCGTTCGGTCGCCGAGACCCGCGAGCGCTGGCAGCGAGAGGCCGCACGTGGCCAGAACGCCTCGGTCAACGTCCAGGGCGCTCGTCTCGAGGACATCTTCGCCCAGATCCAGGCGGGCGAGCAGACCAGCCTCAACCTCATCGTCAAGGCCGATGCGCAGGGCTCCCTCGAGGCGCTCACCGAGAGCCTGAAGAAGCTCGAGCGTCCCGAGGTCAAGGTCGGCTTCGTGCTCCGCGGCGTCGGTGGCATCTCCGAGTCCGACATCCAGCTCGCTGCGACCTCGGACGCGACGATCATCGGCTTCAACACCCGGCCGAGCCGTCAGGCACGAGATCTCGCCGCCAGCGAGGGCGTGGAGATCCGTACCTACGAGATCATCTACAAGCTCCTCGAGGACGTCGAGGCAGCGATGGTCGGCATGCTCGAGCCCGAGTACGAAGAGGTCGTCACCGGCGAGGCCGAGGTCCGCGAGATCTTCAAGGTCCCGCGCATCGGTGCCATCGCAGGCTGTCTGGTCCAGTCGGGCGTCATCACCCGAGGGTCCAAGGTCCGCTTCCTGCGCGACGGCGGCATCCTCTGGAAGGGCGAGGTCTCGTCGCTGCGTCGATTCAAGGACGACGTCCGAGAGGTCGCTGCCGGCTACGAGTGCGGTATCGGTCTGTCGGACTTCCAGGACCTGAAGAACGGCGACATCATCGAGACCTACGAGCTCCGCGAGATCCCGAGGGTCTGAGTCTCCACGACGCCCGGTTCTCCCGCAGTCCGCTGCCGGGAGGGCCGGGCGTCGTCGCGTCTCGAGTTCTGCGTCCCGAGTTCTTCCCTGTCGGTTCAGCGCGACGCGTCGGCGTCGACGGTCGACACGGTGACGTCGGTGACGAGGTCGCTGCCGAGGCGCACCATGCCGTCGCGGACCCGCCCGGCGAGCTCCGCTCCGGTGGAGCGGACCAGCAGCCGCTGCTCGGAGGTCTCGACGAGCGGCTGGTCGATCCAGCGCAGCCGGTACTCGTCGCCCGGCTCGACGTCGCCGGTCAGGTCGAAGGTGATCGTGCGGGTCCCGCCGGGAGGGAGGTCGACGGTGACGCTGTGACGGCGGAGCTCGTCGGTCTCGCGGGTCGACCCGACCGCGACGTCGTCATCGTCGAGCAGTGCGCCGGTCAGGCGCAGCGGTGACAGCACCGAGAGCTGGGTCCTGTTGGTCCCCACGGGTGCACCCGGTGGTGGGAGTGTCACCTCTTCGCCGAGACCGCCGTCGGCGAGCTGATCGACGGGCACGTCGTTGGTGAGCGTCACCGTGACACGGGAGCGCACGGCTCCGGTGCCGGGGTCCCACTCCACCTCGTAGTCGACCGAGCGTCGCAGGAAGGTGTCGATCTTCGAGGGGTTGGCATTGCGGTTCACCACCGCGAGCAGGTCGCCGCCCTCGGGCACCGCGACGGATCGGTCGAGTCCCGCCAGGCCGAGCAGCCGGGCATCCGCGTCGTGCAGCGAGTGGAACTGCAGTCGCCCCTCGGCGATCACGGGACCGAAGCGCTCGGCGAGCGTGGCGGGCGACGGCAGCTGGTGGGTGGTGAGCTGATCGAGGGCGAGCTCGACGACCTCGGAGACCCGGTCGTCCGCTGCTGCGCCGTCGTCGTCGACGAACTGCCCTTTGGTGAGGTACTCGACCGCGTCGGCGTCGGTGAGCACGGTGCCGTCGCTCGTGGTGACCGGCCCGGTCACCGACAGGAGCGCGGCGAGGGCGAAGGGGTCGGCGTAGAGCACGCCGTCGAGCGGTGCGCCGCCCGCGGCCTGCGGGTAGAGGTCCGCAGCGAGGGCGGCGACGGTGGACAGATCGGGGCTGGCGCCCCAGTTCTGCGGGAACCGGGTGGGGTCCATCGACAGCAGCGACGGCGGCAGCTCCTCGTCTCCCAGCACCGGACGTGTCTCGCTGGAGGGGCCGTAGAGATCGTACGGCGTGCCGACGCGGACGACCTCGAGCCGACCGTCGGCGGCCACCAGCTCGGCCCAGTTGCCGAGGTGGCCGCCGAGGTCACGTGCCTCGGCGGGGTTGCCGAGCAGCAGGAGGTAGCGGCGCGGTCCGTCGGCACCGAGCAGCGCAGGGAGGTCCTCGACGGCGACCGCAGCGAGCTCGGTGCTGCGTCGGATCTCGACGAGCTGTGCGCCGAGCTCGTCGAGCTGTGAGCGCACCGGCGCCACGATCCACGGCGCATCGAGGCCGGACACGCGCCGGTCCGCCGACGCGACGGCATCGGCCGCCGCACCCACCGGCTCGGTGAACGCAGCCAGCCGGTCGAGGTCGATCCGTCCGTCGGGAAGACGGAGCTCGTCGTAGTCGACCTCGGCGGTCAGCTCCGCCGCCGTGGT
>JAFAFN010000422.1 GCA_023423475.1 Actinomycetes bacterium
CGTCCGAGGAGCGGCCCATCCTGCGGACCTACACGATCCGCCGCCACGATCGTGCAGCCGGCGAGGTGTCCATCGACTTCGTGACCCACGGCGACGCCGGGGTCGCCGGCCCCTGGGCGGCGAACGCCACGCCGGGTGACGAGCTGACGATGAGCGCTCCCGGAGGTGCCTATCGCCCCGATCCGACCGCGGACCACCACCTGCTCGTCGGCGACGAGGCGGCGGTGCCGGCCATCGCCGCAGCGCTCGAGGACATGCCCGTCGGCGCGAGCGTCACCGCGATCATCGAGGTCGACGGACCCGAGGACCACATGGACCTCGAGTCGACCGCGACGGTCGACCTGCGCTGGGTCCACCGGGCCCCGAGGAGCTCGGACGCGCTGATCGCCGCGGTCAAGGAGCTCGAGCTGCCAGAGGGTCGGGTGCAGGCCTTCGTGCACGGCGAGCTGCACATGACCAGGGCGCTGCGGCCGCACCTGCTCGACCAGGTCGGGATCGAGCGCGACCTGCTGTCGCTGTCGGGCTACTGGCGTCGCGGCAAGGACGAGGACGGGTTCCAGGCGGAGAAGCGCGAGCTGTCCGCCTCGGACGTCGCCGCGGGAGCGAGCTGACCGGCGACGGCACGGCCCGCGTGCTCGCGATCGGTCAGGTCACGAACCGCGGCGCATCTCGCGTTCGATGTCGTCCTCCGAGATCGGCTTTCGCCCGAACGCGTTCCAGGCCTGGAACGCCAGTCCGATGCCCCAGCCGACGGTGACCCAGATCGGCCACGGCGGGACCCCGCCGCCGCCCTCTCCCTTGGTCAGCGCCCAGAGGATCCAGAGGAAGACGTTGATGATCACGTAAGCCGCGAGGCTGGCGGTGAACGCTCGCTTGGCCTTCAGCCGTTCGACGGCGGCATGACGGGCGGAGTCGTCAGGGGCGTCGGTCATGTCGTCGAGGCTATCCACCGCATCGGTCGGGACCGGTGCACGCCCGTAACCTCCTCGGGTGGACCGCGCGATGGCTCGACTCGCCGAATCGATCGACGCCGAGCTCGCGTCCGCGGGCACACCCGAGCGGGCCGAGAAGGAGCAGGTGTACCTGCGCAGCGAGCTCCGCCACCACGGCACGCCGGTGCCGGTGATCCGACGGATCGTCCGGACCTCGTTGCGGAACCACCCAGCGCTCGGCCACGACGAGGTCGTCGAACTGGCGACCGCGCTGTGGGACGAACCGGTGCACGAGCGGCGCATGGCGGCCGTCGAGGTGCTGGCGGACTCGACCGACCGGCTCGGCCCCGAGGACTCGGTGCTCGTGGAGCGGTTCCTGCGCGAGGCGCGGACCTGGGCGTTGGTCGACGGGCTCTCCGTGACCGTGGTCGGCACGCTCGCGCACGGCGACGACGGGTTCGCCCCGGTGCTCGATCGGTGGGCGTCGGACGACGACGTCTGGCTCCGTCGCGCGGCGCTGCTGTCGCTGCTGGTCCCGCTGCGCAAGGGCGCCGGTGACTTCGAGCGCTTCGGTCGCTACGCGGACACGATGCTCGACGAGCGCGAGTTCTTCGTCGCCAAGGCGATCGGTTGGGTGCTGCGCGACACCGCGAAGCGCCGGCCGGAGATGGTCGCCGAGTGGCTGCTCCCGCGGGCCGGTCGAGCCTCGACGGTGACGATCCGAGAGGCGCTCAAGCCGCTCCCCGACGAACTGCGCGACCGGATCGTCGCGGCGCGCTGAGCACGCCGCCCGGGGCCCACGCCGCCGCAGCGATCCGACCTGGGTCTTCCTTGTCTGCCTAACTTGCAGTCTGTAAGTTGGCCGTCGCTGGGACGGGGCGGTGACGAGGAGGGGAGCTGGCATGACGGATGACGGGACCACACCCGAGGCCGCGTGGGACGAGCTCGTCGAGGGCCTCCGTGTCGCCGGCGAACGACTGGCGGAGTCGACCGCGGGTCTCGCTCCGGAGGTCCGTGCAGATGGCTACCGGGCGCTGCTGCGCGGACTCAACAACCAGCTCGGCCGGTTCGAGGTCGACCGCGAACGCCCGGAGCTCGTGGCGTTCAACGGGTGGCGCGAGAAGATGTTCATGGACAACCCGGACTTCCGGTACTGGGTGGCGGACGTGCGCGACGACCGCGAGTACCGGATCACCGGGACGCTCGGCGCGGCGGTCTACCAGTCGGTGACCGCCTACCGGTCCGGTGGCGCACTCGATGCCGCCGCGTCGGCTCGCCTCGACAGCGACGCCATCACCTTCGACGACGCAGGGCGGTTCGACATCACCGTGTCACGCTCCCGTCCGGCCACCGGTGACTGGCTGGAGCTGCCCGAGGGCGCCACGGCGATCTGGGTGCGTCAGTTCCACGACGACGCGTCGAGCGACGAGCTGGGCACGTGTCGCATCGACCCGCTGGGCGACCCCGCACCGTCGCCGTCGATCGACGTCGAGCGGTTCACCCGTCACCTCTCGCGCCTCGGTCGTGGCATGGCGTCGTTCCCTCCCGTGTTCGCCGCGGCGACGGCGCACGACCTGGCCCACCCGAACGAGGTGCGGCACTGGGACGAGATGGTCGGTGGCGCGGCGTTCACCGAGCCGAACATCCACTACGTGCGCGGCTCGTGGCGACTCGAGCCGCGCGAGTCGCTCGTCGTCGAGGGCGCCCTGCCACCCTGTCGCTACTGGAACGTGCTGCTCTACGGGCAGTTCCTCAACTCGCTCGACCACCGCGCACGCCGAGTGTCGCTCACCGGCGGCACCGCGCAGGTCGCCGACGGCAGCTACCGGATCGTGATCTCGGACCGGGACCCGGGCGACGGCAGCGACTGGCTCGACACCGAGGGCCGACAGGTCGGACTGTTCGTGTTCCGGTTCCTGCAGCCCGACCAGCCACCCGAGCTCCCGCAGCTGCGCGTGGTGCCGGCCCCGGACCCGGACCGATGACGGGCTGGCGACCCGCACCGCGCACCGAGGCAGCGCTCGCCGCCATCGCCGCGGCCGAAGCCGACCGCTCGGAGCACCCCGAGCGCTACGCACTCGACGTCGACCACGTGGCCGCGGTCGCCGCACGCGACGGCGACACGTCGGACTTCTCACCTGGTTGGCGGGAGGGTCTCGAGCAGTACCTCGGTTCGGCGAACGAGGACGGCCGGCTCCACGCCTTCGGGATCGCCAACACGTTCCGCACCGCGGTCGGCCGCCTCCGCGCCGGCGCGGCGATGACCAGGTACCGCGCCGAGCAACTCGGCGGCGAGGCACCGGGACCTGCTGCACCACCGATCGTCATCACCGGCGGCTGGCGCACCGGCACCACCTTCCTGTTCCGACTGCTGGCCTCGGACCCGCGGCTGCGGGCACCGCTGCCGGCCGAGCTCGCCGCGCCCACCCGCGTCGCCGCGCTGTCCGAGCCCGAACGGGAACGGCTCATCGGTGCGAGCGGCGCGGCGCACGACGTGCTGCACGCGCTGAACCCGGAGCTCCGCTCGATCCACGACTCGGGCGCCCGACTGCCCGAGGAGTGCGGCCTCGCCATGGGGACCGACCTGCGCAACTGGGCGTTCACGTCGACCACCCGCCTGGACACCTACGCGGCCTGGCTCGCGCAGCACGACCTGGCCGATCAGTACGCGGCGTACCGCGGCGCACTCGGCGCGCTCGACCGCGGCGACGGTCGGCGCTGGGTGCTCAAGGCGCCGCCGCACCTGGCCGAGCTGCCGGCCCTGGTCGCCGCCTTCCCCGGCGCGGTCGTGGTCGTGCTGCACCGCGACATCGTCGAGACGATCTCATCCGGGGCGAGCCTGTTCGCCGTGTTCCGCTCGATGTACAGCGCCGAGGTCGACCCGGTCGACGTCGGGCGGTTCCAGTGCGACCAGACCGAGGTGTGGCTCCGCCGGGCCCAGCAGTTCCGGGCGACACGCCGCAGCTCGGCGTCCACGCTGGTCGACCTGGAGTACACCGACCTGGTGGCCGACCCGACCGAGGCGATCGCCCGGGTGTACGACGCCGCGGGCATGGATCCGCCGCCGGATCCCGACGCCTTCGTGGCCGACTACGACGCGGCCCACCCGCGTCACGCCCACGGCGCGCACCGCTACACCGCGGCCGACTTCGGTCTCGACGAGCGCGAGGTCCGCGAGCGGTTCGCGCCCTTCGAGCCCGTTGGTTAGCTGGACGACAGGACCCAGTCGGGTCGCACCCAGTGGCAGGTGTAGCCACGCGGGTACTTCTGCAGGTAGTCCTGGTGCTCCGGCTCGGCCTCCCAGAAGTCGCCCGCGGGCTCGACCTCGGTGACGACGGGCCCGGGCCAACGCCCGGAGGCATCGACGTCCGCGATCGTCGCCAGTGCGACCGCTCGCTGCTCGTCGCTCGTGGGGAAGATCGCGGAGCGGTAGCTGCGGCCGATGTCGTTGCCCTGTCGGTTCGACGTGGACGGGTCGTGGATCTGGAAGAAGAACTCGAGCAGGCGGCGGAAGCTCAGCACCTCCGGGTCGAAGATGACCTCGACCGCCTCGGCGTGGTCGCCGTGCGCGCGGTAGGTCGCGTTCGGGGTGGACGGGTCACCGGAGTAGCCGGTCCTGGTCGAGATCACGCCCGGCAGGTTGCGGATCAGCTCCTGCGAGCCCCAGAAGCAGCCGTTCGCGAGGATCGCTCGTTCGGTCGTCATAGCTCCCCTTCCGTGGTGACGGGTGGTCACCGCGATGTGCACAACACCGATGGTGCACGATCATTCCACCGTCGTGCAGCCCCCGTGCAGCGTTCCTGAGCTGCGTCCGAGCGAGCGTCAGCGGTCCGACGCGCCGTGCAGGGTGAGCAGTGCGGTCGGCACCGCGGCGAGCAGCACGATCGCGACCGCGTACGGCGCCGCCGCCGCGTAGGACAGTGCGCTCACGTGTCCCCAGAGCTTCGTCGCCATCGTGTCGAACCCGGTCGGGCGCAGGAACAGCGTGGCGGGCAGCTCCTTCATCGTGGTCAGCAGCACCAGCGTGGCGGCCGAGCCGATGCCGGGCGCCGACAGGCGCAGGACGATCGCGGTCCACACGCCGGTGGGGCCGCGTCCCAGCATCCGTGCCGCGTCGTCGAGACTCGGCGGGATCTGGCTGATCGATGCCTGCAACGCGCCGAGCGCGAGCGAGAGGAACAGCACCACGTAGGCGACGACGAGCAGCGGGAGCTCCTGGTACAGCGGGGTGGCGAAGCGGACGCCGAAGAAGACGAGCGCGAGTCCGACGACGACGCCGGGCAGCGCGTGACCTGCGTAGGCGGCGCTTGTCGCGGTGCGCGAGATGCGTCCGTGATGGCGGACCGAGAGCATCGCCACCGGGAAGGCGAGCACCGTGACGGCCACGGCGGCGATCAGCGCGACGCCCAAGGTGTTGGTCGCCGCGTCGAGCAGCTCCGAGGGGTCCGCGCGTGACGCACCCCGGCCGAACCAGCGGACCATCCCCCACAGCGGGACACCGAGTGCGGCCGCGACGAGTGCCGTCGGCCCCAGGAGTGCGGACCACCGCCACCGACCCAGTCGGGTGATCGGTTGGGGGCGGGGTACCCGTGCCGCCGCGAGGCCGCCGGACCTGCGACGCGACCGCGATTCGACGGCGACCACGACGAGCGCGATCACGGCGAGCAGGCAGCCGAGCACTGCGGCGGGGGTCCGATCGAACGACGCCCGGTACGAGCGGTAGATGACGTGGGTCAGGACCTCGTGGCGCATGGTGGCGACGGCGCCGAAGTCGCTCAGGACGTAGAGCGCGACCAGGAGCCCTCCCCCGACGGCGGCGGGACGGACCTGGGGCAGCGTGACCCGGAAGAAGATGTCGATCGGTCGTCGGCCCAGCATCCGCGCGGCGTCCTCGAGCGACGGGTCGCACCGTCGCAACGCGGCCATGACGGGCAGGTACACGAACGGGTACGAGATCGAGGTGAGCACGATCGTGGCGCCGACCCCGCCGGACAGCGAGGGGAAGGCGCCGATCCAGCTCCACGCCGCGACGTACGAGGGCAGCGCCAGCGGAAGCCCGACCACCACGCTCACCGTGCGACGCCACGGCAGGTCGGTCCTGGTCACCAGCCA
>JAFAFN010000434.1 GCA_023423475.1 Actinomycetes bacterium
GTGCAACCCATCGCGACGTCGCAGCTCGAGCCGCCGCGACCCGCGCCGCGGCCGGCCAACTCGGTGCTCGGCGACCTCGCCTGGCGCGCCCACGGGTTCGTTCCCGCCCGGGACTTCCACGAGCCGCTCGAGGAGCTGGTGGCGGTTCTGAGGCCCTGAACGTTGCAGGTAGCCTGCAGGGATGTCGCTGCGATTCGTCATCATCGGCGGCGGGCCCGCCGGCACGCAGGCCGCCACCTACGCCGCACGCCTCGGTGCCGAGGTGACGATGATCGAGCGCGACGTCGTCGGCGGTGCGGCCAACCTGTGGGACTGCGTCCCCTCGAAGGCGATGATCGCCACCGGTGGTGCGCTCGACCAGTTCACCGGTGCCGCGGCCATGGGGCTCGAGGTCCAGCGACCCACGATCGATCTCGATGCGCTGCGCGGACGGATCTCGTCGATCGTCGATCGGCTCGAGGTCTCGAACCGGCAGCTGCTCGAGAGCCAGGGTGTCCGACTCGTCAAGGGCACCGGCTCGTTGATCGACGACCACACGGTGCTCGCGACCACCGACGACGGCGAGCTCCGCTTCGAGGCCGACGCCATCCTGGTCGCGACGGGCAGCCGCCCCCGCCTGCCGGACTGGGCCCGCCCCGACGGCGAGCGGGTCCTGACCACCCGTGACGCCTACCCGCCGGCGACCCTGCCCGAGCACCTCGTCGTGATCGGCTCGGGCGTGACCGGCGTCGAGTTCGTGCACATGTTCGCGAGCCTCGGCTCCGAGGTGACCCTCATCGTGTCGCGTCAACAGGTGCTGCCGGCCAAGGACCCGGAGGTCGCCGCGGTCCTCGAGGAGGACTTCCTCCGACGGGGCGTCCGCCTCTACAAGGGCGCCCGTGCGATCGGGCTCGACCACGGCGAGGGCACCGTCACGGTCCGCTGCGACGACGGTCGCACCGCCACCGGCAGCCACGCACTCCTCGCGATCGGATCCATCCCCAACGTCGAGGGCGTCGGTCTCGAGGCCGCCGGGGTCGAGATGGACGGCCCCTGGGTCGCCTCGCTCGACCACCACCTGCGCACCAACGTCGCGCACATCTACGTGGCGGGTGACCTGTCGGGCAAGCTCCCGCTGGCGTCGGTGGCGTCCATGCAGGGCCGCAAGATCGCCGAGCACGTCATGGGGCTGCACAAGGTCGACCACCGCCACCTCGACTACGAGAAGGCGGCGTCGGCCATCTTCACCGAGCCCGAGATCGCGGACGTCGGCCTCGCCGAGGCGGACGCGTTCGCCGAGGGCCGCAAGATCCGGGTCACGAAGGTCCCGTTCCAGACCCTGGCCAAGGCGCTCATCAACAACGATCCCCGCGGCTTCGTGAAGATCATCTCGGATCCGGCCACCGGGGTCGTGCTCGGCGGCTCGATCGTGGGCCGCCACGCCGCCGAGCTGATCTCGGTGATCGCCCTCGCGGTCACCAATCGTCTGCGGGTCAGCGACATCGCCGAGAGCGTGTTCGTGCATCCGTCACTCGCCGAGGCACTCGCGGAAGCAGCCGAATAGCAACTGCTAGCGTGGAGCGGTCCCACCCCCGGTAAAGGCACACACTTGTCGACTCCCGCCGAGGTCTGGTCGTACCGGACCCTGATCGTCAATCTCGCGCAGCGCGACCTCAAGGCCAGGTACAAGCGGAGCATCCTCGGGTGGGTCTGGTCGCTCATCAACCCTGCGGCGACGCTCGGCATCTACACGGTCGTCTTCGGGTTCTTCCTCAAGGGCGTCGCGCCGGTCGCCGGCAACGGTCACACCTCGAGCTTCGCGCTCTTCCTTTTCTGCGGCCTCGTGGTCTGGAACCTGTTCTCCGGGGTGATCAACACCTCGATCGGCGCCTTCGCGACCGCCGGACCGCTGCTCACCCGCACCTACTTCCCGCCGGAGTGCCCGATGGTCGCCGGTCTGGCGACCGTGCTGCTGCAGTCGGTCATCGAGTTCGGGATCCTCATGTTCTTCATGATCGTGGTCGGCAACGTCTCGTGGACGGTGATCTACGTGGTGCCGGTCTTCGTGCTCGCCGCGGCGTTCGCCTTTGGGATCGGGCTGGTGCTCGGGATCATGAACATCCGCTACCGCGACGTGGCCTACCTCGTCGGCATCCTCATGCAGGTGTGGTTCTACGCCACGCCGATCGTCTACTCGCTCGAGATCGTGCCGTCCTCGGCCCGCAGGTTCCTCGAGGCGAACCCCGTGACGTCGTTCGTCTACGCCATTCGACAGGCCGTCTACAGCCTCGGCTCGCCGACGTTGGGCAACTGGCTGGTGATGATCGTCAGCGCCACCGTCAGCCTCGTCGGCGGCTGGCTGATCTTCAGCCGGTGGGCCCCGTCGGTCATCGAGGAGCTCTGAGATGAGCGCGATCGTCGTCGACGACGTCTCCAAGCGGTTCCGGCTCCAGACCGACCGGGCGCACTCCATCAAGGAGCTGGTCACCCGACGTGACCGGAGCACCGGCGCGGACCAGTTCTGGGCGCTGCGCGACGTCTCCCTCGAGATCCCGACGGGGTCGATGTACGCACTGGTGGGCCACAACGGCTCGGGCAAGTCGACCCTGCTGCGCTGCATCGCCGGCATCTACCGGCCCAGCTCGGGCAAGGTCACCGTCGACGGTCGCATCTCGACGCTGCTCGAGCTCGGCGCGGGCTTCCACCCCGACCTGACGGGCCGCGAGAACGTCTACATGAACGCCACCATCCTGGGGATGTCCAAGCGCCAGATCGACGCGGTCTTCGACGACATCGTCGCCTTCGCCGGCATCGAGGACTTCATCGACTCGCCGGTGAAGATCTACTCCAGCGGCATGTACATCCGGCTGGGCTTCTCGGTCGCGGTGCACGTCGACCCGGAGATCCTCATCGTCGACGAGGTCATCGCCGTCGGTGACGCCGAGTTCCAGCGCAAGTGCTTCGACCACCTCTACGGCCTGCGACGCAAGGGCGTCACCATCGTGGTGGTCACCCACGGGCTCGACACCGTCGAGAGCATGTGCGACGGGGCCGCCTGGCTCGACCACGGCGAGCTGCAGCTGGTCGGGACCGGCCCCGAGGTGGCGGCCGCCTACATGGGCAAGGTCAACGCGGCCGAGCGCGCCGAGCGCGACCGGATCGCCGAGGTGGCGCTCGAGGCGGAGCGCTCGGGCACCTCTGCCGAGGCCGGGACGCCCCAGGTCGAGGACGTCCGCATCGCCGGGGTCGAGTTCCTGGACGGCACCGGGGCGGTCGCGCCGGCCGGCATCCACGGAGAAGATCTTGTGGTGCGAATACACTACGACGCAGTGAAACCGGTCGACTCCCCGGTGTTCGGCATCGCCGTGTACTCGACCAGCGACGTCCACGTCACCGGGACCAACACCAAGATCGGTGGGTTCCGCACACCCACGATCCAGGGTCGGGGACACGTCGACTTCACCGTCGATCGGCTGCCGCTGACCGCTGGGGACTACGAGCTGACCGTCGCCATCACCGATGAGCACGTGCAGCACAACTTCGATCGACGGGAACGCGAATGGCGTCTCCCGGTCCGTCACGGCGGACGGCTCGAGCCAGAGGGCCTCGTCGACCTACGAGGAGGCTGGACCGTTGGACGAGACGACCGGGACTGATCGCGCCGAGGCGCCCGCAGCGAGCGGCGACGTCGTCGCCGACGCGCTGGCGGACGTCCGTGCCGACCTCGACCGCCGTCGTGCCAGCGGCGATCTGCCCTTCCTGCCCCGTGGCGAGCTCGAGCGCCAGTTCGCCGGCGTGGTCGAGGCGGTCGACTCCGGGTTCGTGAGCGGCGCGCCCATCGTGAGCGGAGACCTGAACGGTCCGGCGGTCCTCCAGAGCTGGCGCCCCTTGGCGGGACGTCGCGGGCCGGTGGCGCGCATCCTCGCCCTCGTGCTCTCGCCGTTGACGCGGGTGTCCGGCGTGCTCGTGCGTCGACAGGTCTCGGAGTTCTCGACCCGCACCGCCGCCGTGGTCGAGGAGCTCGTCACCCGGCAGAACCGCATGGCCGACTTCGTCTCACGCTCATTCCTCGACCGCGAGCGACGCCTCGAGTTCCGCGTCGCCGAGCTCGAACGAGAGGTCGAGCGACTGCGCCTCGAGGCCGAGCTCCGCACGACCGACGGAGACTGACGTGCTGGACCAGTTGGTGGTGGGGGCCGCACCCGGCGATGCCATCACCAAGTCGGCGCTGCTGATCCGCGACGCGTTGCGCGAACACGGACCGAGCGAGCTCTACGCGCAGCACATCGAACCCGGCCTCGGCACCGAGGTGTACCCGCTGCCGGAGCTGTCCCAGCGACCCAACCGCGACACCCCGCTGGTGTTCCACGCCAGCATGGGATCGTGGCCGGTGCACGACGCCCTGCGACGTGAGGCCCGGCTGGCGCTGATCTACCACAACTTCTCGCCGCCGGAGTTCTACGCCGAGATCGCCCCAGAGGTCGCCAGCGACCTGATCCGCGGGCGCTGGGAGCTCGAGCAGATCCGCGACAAGGTCGAGTGCGCGCTGGCCGACTCCGACTACAACGCAGCCGAGCTCGTCGAGCTCGGCTACCGCGACGTGGACGTGATCGCCCCGACGCCCGACATCGAGCGCCTCGACTCGGTCCGTCCCGATCCGGCGATGATGGCCGAGGTGGCGAGCTGGGGTGGCGGTCCGGTGGTGCTGTGCGTCGCCCAGCAGCTGCCGCACAAGCGCATCGAGCGGGTGCTGGCTGCGGTGGCGGTGCTGCAACAGGAGTTCCTGCCCGACGCCCGCCTCGCCTTCGTGGGCGTCGATCGGTTGCCGACCTACTCCTCGGCCCTGCGGGTCATGGGCCAGAGCCTCGGGCTGCGCGACCCCAAGTTCCTCGGGCGTGTCAGCGACGCCGAGCTCGCTGCGCTGTACCTCAAGGCCTCGGTGTTCCTGACCCTGAGCGAGCACGAGGGTTTCTGCGTTCCCGTGGTCGAGGCCATGGCGACGGGTGTCGCGGTGGTCGCCTCCAGGAGGGCGGCGATCCCCTCGACCGTCGGCCGTGCCGCGATCCTCATCGACGACCCCGACGACCCCGTCGACGTCGCCGCGGTGCTGCACCGCGTCATCACCGACGACGAGCTCCGCTCGACGCTCGTCGGCCGCGGGGTGGGGCGTGCGTACGAGGTGTCCGCGGCCGTGTCGTTGCCCCGCTACATCTCGCGCCTGTTGCCGCTCGCGGCGGCGCCGGGGGTCGCACCGTGAAGATCTGCTTCGTGGTCCAGCGCTACGGCGTCGAGTTCGTCGGCGGTGCGGAGCGGTACGTCCGGGCGATGGCCGGCGGCCTCGCCGCCGAAGGACACGACATCTCGGTCGTGACGAGCTGCGCCACCAGCTACCACGACTGGGCCGACGAGTACCCGGCCGGGTCGGTCCTCGACGAGGGTGTCGTGGTGCACCGACTCCCGGTCACCGCACCGCGGGACAACGAGCGGTTCATCCCGTTGCACCTCCGTGCGGTCGACGTGCACCAGCCCCCGCTGTGGCCCTGGGCCCAGGAGCGCTGGAGCCAGCTCATGGGCCCCGATCTGCAGGACGGCCCCGCCGTGGTCGCTCGGGCAGCCGCAACGCACGACGTCACGATCCTCGTCGGCTACCACTACTCGCAGACCATGCGCCTGACGTTGCCGGCCGCGGCGTTCGGGCCCACGATCGTGATCCCCACCGCACACCCCGAGGGCGCGTTCCACGTCGGCAGGGTCGGCGCCATGTTCGAACACGCGGATCACGTGATCAGCCTCGCCCCCGAAGAGGCCGAGCTGATCCGACGCACCTACGACGCCGCTCCCCAGATCTCGGTGGTCGGGTGCCCCGTCGATCCGATCGTCGCCCCGAGCGAGGCCGAGATCGACGCCGCGGTCGCTGCCGTCGGCGCCCGTCGTGGGCGCTACGCCATCGTCGTCGGACGGGTGGACCCAGCGAAGGGCAGCGACGACGCCATCCGCTTCACGCAGCTCTACCGCCGCAACATCGACCCGGACTTCGAGCTGGTCGTCGTCGGCCCCGGTGGCGACGGAGCGCGGACCGACGGCGTGCGGAGCACCGGGTTCGTGGACGAGGCGACCAAGAACGCGCTGATCGCCGGCTCCGGCGTGCTGCTGCAGCCGTCGTACATGGAGAGCTTCTCGCTCGCCCTGATGGAGGGCTGGTTGCTCGGACGCCCCGCGTTGGTCCAGCGGCGCAGCGAGGTGCTCGCCGGTCACGCCGAGCGCTCCGGCGGCGGTCTGACCTACGGCGACTACCTCGACTTCGAAGCGGCGATGGTCCTGCTCACCGGCTCACCGGACATCTCGGCCCGCCTCGGGCGCGCCGGGTGCGACTACGTCGAGCGCGAGTACGCATGGGACCACGTCCGCTCGGGCTTCCTCCACGTGGCCTCAGGTGTCGCCGAGGTGAATGGACGCACGGTCGAGCGAGCGGGCAGAGTGCTCGGATGAGCGATCCGGGGAGCTCGGGCACCATGCTGCACAAGGTCGTCCGAAAGATGGGTGCACCGGTGTTCCGGCGGCTCGACGCCGTGCGCGACGACCTCGCCGCGCTGCACCGCACCACGCACGAGCTCGGCGTCGAGGTCGAGCGCCTGACCTCGAAGGTCGAACGACTCGAGGCCTTCGAGCAGGTGAACCGCGCCGAGCTCGCCGCGCAGATCGACCGGATCGTGGCCGAGGCAGCAGCGGACATGGAGCTGACCGAGCCGGGTCTCGCCGTCGCCCTCGGGGCGCGGTTCCGACACGGACTGCTGCACACCGACGCCCAGGCGATCCAGCTGCGCTCCGAGTTCGAACGAGAGCTGGCCGACCTCCGCGGCACCGCTCGACTCGCCCAGGCGATGTCGGAGCGCGCGCTCGCCGCGGTCCCCGAGGTCGCTCCGGCGGTCGTGGCCGACGGCGACGAGTCGGATGCGGCACCGGATGGGGAACCACGGCCCGTCGTCCCGACGCCGACGAGCCCCCGCTACCGCCACGTGGTGCCCAGCTTCGCCCCGCTCTATCGCTCGTTCGAGGACCGCCACCGAGGCTCCCT
>JAFAFN010000458.1 GCA_023423475.1 Actinomycetes bacterium
CTTCGTCCTGGTGCGGCTGCTGGTGGAGCGGGCCCTGGTCGGTCGGAGGACCGGCGCCGCGGGATGGTCGGGGTGCTGGAGTGCGAACACGACCTTGGTGGCGCCACGCCGCCCCGCCGAGCTGGCATGGCCGATCGCGTCGGCGTAGCGCTGGAGCGGGTACGACGCCGAGACGAGTCGCCCGAGGTCGCGGGCCGCGACGAGCTCGAAGGCCAGGTCGAAGGTCCGGAACGTGTCGCCGTCGAGCGACTCGACGCCATAGGTGTACACGCCCTGCAGCGAGATCTCGCGCTGCCAGAGCGGCGTCAGGTCCGCGAAGTGCGGCTCGGGCATGCCCACGAGCACGACCCGACCGCCGGGGCGGGTGATCGCGATCGCGGTCGAGATGCTCTCGGCCGAACCGACGCAGTCGATGGTGACGTCGACCCCTCCGCTCAGGCGTTCGTGGGGACCGGTGCCGTTGCCCACGAACGACGTGCCCACGACACGACGCACCGTGCGGACCAACGTGTCCGGTTCGCACACCGTGGGCGTGGAGCCGCTGGAGCTGCCGAGCTCGGTCGCGAGACGTCGTTGGTGCGGGTGCTTCGCCGCGACGACGAGTCGGCCCGGAGGGGTCCAGCGTGCGAGCGCGGCGAGCGTGGTGAGTCCGAGGGTGCCGGCGCCGATCACCGCGACGGCGTCGTCGCCACCCACCTCGGCGGCGAGGGCGGCGTGCACCGCACAGGCCGTGGGTTCGACGAGCACCGCCGCGTGGTCGTCGAGCTCGTCGGGCACCGAGTGCAGCTGGGAGCGGTGGGCGACCATCGCCTCGGACCAGCCGCCGCCGGTGTCGCAGCAGAACCCGCTCTGCAGCCCCGGCTCGAGATGGCCGTGCGAGAGGTGCTCGCAGTGGCCGATGTGACCGTCCCCGCACGCTCCACAGGGAGGATCGACGCCGCGGGTGACGCATCCGAGCACCGGCTCGATCACGACGCGCCGGCCGTCGGGGTCGTCCGCGACCACTTCGTGACCGGGCACGAACGGGTACGAGACGATCTGCTCGAACCAACGGCTGGATCGGCCGGTGACCGTCGCGAGATCCGATCCGCAGATGCCCGACATTCGGGGGCGCACCGTGACCCAGTCGGGTCCGGGCAGCTCGGGTTCGTCGATCTCGCCGTAGGTGAGGGGCCCGACCTTCGCCGCGGCGTCCGGGCGGACGCTCCCGAGCAGTCGGGCCGCTCCGAAGCGGGCGTACTCGGCATCGATGGAGAGCGCCTTCACCGACCGCTCCCACGGACACCGGGGCCCTGACGCCGTGCCATCGGGACCAGACGGTGACGGAAGCCCGGGGCGGGGCGGAAGTCCTCGACGAGCCACCCGCGCTTGCGGGCGATCGACGCGAGGCGCGGCTCCGGGTTCACCGCGACGGGGAACCCGACCGCCTCGAGCAGCGGGAGATCCGACGACGAGTCCGCGTAGGCGACGCTTTCGTCGAGGTCGAGGCCCTCCCGCTCGCAGTAGTCGGCCAACAAGGTGGCCCTCGCCTCGACCGTCGGCGGGATCTCGTCGAGCTGTCCGTTCAACACGAGCCGACCGTCGTCATCGAGCTCGGTGCCGACCCTGGCGCTGATGATGTCGTCGAAGAGCGGCGCGAGCGGCTCGACCAGCACGCTCAGCGCGCCGGTGATCAACACGGTGCGATGGCCCAACGCCCGGTGCTCGCGGACGCGGCGGATCGCCGCGGGGAACGAGCGCTCGAGCAGCATCTGGTTGAAGTGCTCCTGCGCGTCGTGTTCGAGCTGGTCGAGCGGAGCGCCGTCGTAGCGTCGGTAGAACGCCCGCAGGAAGTCGGAGCGGTCACGACGGTCCTGGGCCAACAGGGACGGCCCCTCGGCCAGGGTCCGTGCGGCGAAGCGGATCCGATCCGCGGGGGAGAGGCGTCGCGTGGCCATCCACGAGTACGAGGTGACGACGTTCGAGGCGATGAGCGTGTTCTCGAGGTCGAACGCCACCAGCTGGCGGTCGGGGGAGAGGACCCGTGCCCGGAGGCGGTCGGTCCTCGACCCACCGGCCGAGGAGCGCGACGGCGACGAGCGGGCGCGGCCGTGTGCGACCACCGAGGGCAGGTGGATCTCGGTGATGTAGCGGTCCCAGTCGATGGCGGCGGGGTCGAGTGCCAGCGCGGCGCGTTCGTCGGGATCCATGTCGTCCCACAGGTCGAGCAGGTGGTCGATGCCGTAGACGGCCTCGCACTCGGTGTAGGCGCCGTAGAGCTCGACGTACGAGGACGCTCGTTCGATCTGGGCCCGTCGCTCCTCGATCGTGGCACCCCACTGGGCCGCCTTCCCCCGTACGGGGAGGTTCACGATGACCTTCTCGGCGGTGCGCAGCACCGTCGCGGCCCGGTGCAGCTGTCCCTCGACCCGGCCGCGACCCGGGAAGCTCCAGTCCGGGACGACGATCGGCTGGCCGTGGGTGTCGTAGAGCGGATGGTCGGTGAACCACTCACGGACGCGGTCGACGAGCCGCTGGTACTTCAGCGGGTTCCGCGAGCCGCTCGCCACCTGCACGATGTGCGGCGTGCCCGGCTCCGGTGCGTCGGCACCCGGCGGGCGCCCTGCGGTCGCGACGATCGCGGCGACGACGATGTCGACCGGGATGACGTCGACGACGCCCTCGGGCACGCCGGGGAACTCCTTGAGCAGGCCACGGGCATAGGAGAGGATGATCGGCTCCGCCATGCGGAACCCGCGGATCCACCCCGGCCGCGGTTCGAGCAGCGCGGACTCGATGATCGACGGGCGCACGACGCTGAGTCGAGGAGCACCGGCGCCCCGGGCACGCACGGTCTGTGCGGTGGCCATCTCGCCCAGTGCCTTGGTGAACGCGTACGCATCCGGCCAGCCGACCGATGCGGCCCTCGCCCGGCCGATCTCGACCATCCGCTCGTGGACCCAGTCCTTCCGGATCGCCTCGGTGCGTTCGGCGAGCAGGGGGCCGCCGGCGGCGCCGAACTCGTTGCGTGCGCGCCGTGCGAACTCCTCGAGGCGCTCAGGTGCCCGGCTCTCGGCGTCGGTGTCGCCCTTGGAGCGTCGCGCCGCGGTGACCTCGGCCCGCCAGTCGATGCCGGCGACGAACGAGCTCGAGTCGACGGGCTCCTCGCGGGCGTCGCCTCGACGGTTGCCAGCGACGTAGCAGGTGCTGACGCAGACGAGATGTGGCGCCACGTCGAGCTCGTCGAGCAGCTCGGCGATGCGCACCGGTCCGAGCAGGTTGACCTCGACGGCCCGGTCGAGCGGCGAGTCGAACGCCACCGTCGCCGCCGAGTGGATCACGACGTCGCACGAGGCGAGCGCCGCGCGACCTGCGGCATCGAGTCCGAGGCCGTCGGTGCCGACGTCACCCGACACGACCTCGATGCGCTCGGACAGCTCGGCGAACCCGTCGGTGCCCAGCTCCTCGCGGAGCCGGTCGAAGCAGTCGTTCCTGAGGATCTCGCGCTCGACACGGCGCTGGGCCGAGCTCCGTCGACCGTCACGGACGAGCAGCACCAACGAGACGTCCGGGACGCAGCGGAGCAGGCGTTCGACGAGCGCGGTGCCGACGAACCCGGTCGAGCCGGTGACGAAGATCCGGTTGCCCCGGAGCCGATCGAGGATCACGCGTGGCCGCGGTCGGTGCGGCGGCGGGAGCGGCGCTCGTGGCGCTCGAGCGCGAGCTCGACCAGCTCGTCGATCAGCGCCGGATACGGGAGTCCCGAGTGCTGCCAGAGCATCGGGTACATCGAGATGGGGGTGAAGCCGGGGATCGTGTTGATCTCGTTGACCAGGAGCCCACGGCCGAGGCCCTCGGGTGCGTCGGCCTCGAGGAACATGTCGACGCGGGCCATGCCCTCGGCGCGCAGCGCGGTGAAGGTCCGGACCGCGAGCTCACGGGCGGCATCGATGGTCGCGTCGTCCACCTCGGCGGGGATGCGGGTCTGCGCCACGCCGTCGGAGTACTTGTCCTCGTAGTCGTAGAAGTCCGCCCCGGGCACGATCTCGCCGACGGTGCTGGCTCGGGGGTGGTCGTTGCCGATCACCGCGCACTCGAGCTCGCGGGCGACGACGGCCTCTTCGACCACGGCGAGGTCGTCGTACTCGAACGCCTCGGCCAGGGCGGCGAGCAGCTCCTCGGCACCGACCGCCTTCGACACGCCGATCGACGAGCCCATGTTGGCGGGCTTCACGAAGACCGTGGTGCCCAGGTCGGTGAGCACGTCGAGCACGAGCGCGGTCGCCGCCTCGATGTCGTCGAAGTCGACGGCCCGCACGGCTCGCCATCGAGGCTGTGCGATGCCGACGGCGTCGAGCACCGTCTTGGCCATCACCTTGTCCATGGCCACCGAGGACCCCAGGACGCCAGGACCGACGTAGGGGAGATCGGCGATCTCGAGCAGGCCCTGCATGGTGCCGTCCTCGCCGTTGGGCCCGTGCAGGATCGGCAGCACGACGGTGGGGAGAGCGACGTCGTCGGAGGGTCCGCTGACGCGTTCCAGCGCGGTCGTCGTGGGCAGGATCTGCATGGGATCGACGTCGTCGCCGTCGATCTCGAGGGACGCCGGGAGCTCGTCGCGCTGGCCGCGGTGGAGCAGCGCGGCGGCCTGCTCGGCGACCATCCAGCGGCCCTCGCGGGTGATGCCGACGGGGACGACCTCGTAGCGCTCGAGGTCGACGGCCTGGAGCACGTGGCGGGCCGAGATCCGGCTGATGTCGTGCTCTGCGGAGCGGCCTCCGAAGAGCACCACGAGGCGGACACGATCGGGCAAAGGCACCGGGAGAGTGTAGGCAGCTGGGAGAATGCCCGAATGCGCATCCCAGCCTCGTCGCTCGCCGCGGCGCTCCACGGCGAACTGATCGGTCCCGACGTCGAGCTGCGGGGCCTGTCCATCGATTCGCGATCCGTGACCGACGGGCAGCTGTTCGCCGCGGTGCGGGGCGAGCGCGACGGCCACGACTTCGCCTCGGCCGCCATCGGTTCGGGTGCGGCGGCGGTGCTCGTGGAACGGGCCGTCGAGCCGGGTCCGTCGGTCGTCGTGCCCGACGTCGCGGCCGCACTCCCACGACTGGCGGTGCTGGTCCGGGACCGGCTGCCGGACCGTGTGATCGGCGTGACCGGTTCGGTCGGCAAGACGACCACGAAGGATCTCCTGGCCTCGGTGCTGGGTCAGCACTTCGTGACCGCCGCGTCCGAGAAGTCGTTCAACAACGAGCTGGGTGTGCCGCTGACGCTGGCGAACGCCCCCGAGGACGTCGAGGCGGTGGTGGTCGAGATGGGTGCACGTGGTGCGGGGCACATCGCGACGTTGTGCGCGATGGCGCGACCGACGGTCGGGATCGTCACCACGGTCGAAGGGGTGCACACCGAGGTCATGGGGAGCCTCGAGCAGATCGCGCTCGCCAAGGGAGAGCTGATCGAGGCGTTGCCGCACGACGGGCTGGCGGTGCTCAACGCCGA
>JAFAFN010000173.1 GCA_023423475.1 Actinomycetes bacterium
CCCTTGCGGTCGTACTCCTTGAGCTGGCGCCACAACTTGCGGCTGACCAGCGGCGAGCTCTTGAACGTCTTCCAGCTGGAGCGCAGCCGACCTTTCTCGCGGACGGCGTCGTCGCCGGCGAGCGAGATGGCGACCTGCACGGCCATGCCGACGACGAAGCTGTAGCGGATGCCCAGCATGGTGAGGACGCGCATGCGCTCGGAGCCACCGACGGCGCGGTACACGTCGAACGCGACGGCCTTGTGCTCGGACTCCTCGAGGGCGTGCCAGAGGAAGAGGTTCTCCACGGCCTCGTCGCCGAAGAGTCGCTGCGCCTCTTCGCTGGTGAGGATGAGCTCGGCGAGCACGGCGGTGAAGTGCTCGAGCGCGGCGGTCGCCGCCAGGTTCGAGATCGGCGGGGCGACGCGCTCGCGGAAGGCGAGGCCACGCTTGGTCAGCCGCTCGAACGCCTTGGTCGGGTAGCCGAGCTCGGCGAGGCGGTCGTTGAAGGCGCGGTGCTCGCGACCGTGCATGGCCTCCTGGCCGATGAAGCCGGCGACCTGCGCCTTGAGCTCGGGATCGGTGATCTGGCTGCGGTAGTGCCGGACCGACCGCACGAAGAAGTCCTCGCCGTCGGGGAAGACCGCCGAGAGCGACGCCGCGAGGTGGCTCAGGATGAGGTCGTCACCCGCAGCGAAGTGCTTCGGCAGCTCGCGCAGCGACTCCTCGAACGAGATACGCCGGGTCGGCACCTTGCGCTCGACGGTCGCCGTGGCGGGACGCTCGTCAGCCGCCGTGTCGGGGGTGGAGAGATCGATCACCGTGTCGCTCATGAGCTCACCGTAGAACATTTGAGAGATTTCCTCAATCCCTCAAATGCTGAATTCCGCTAGAGTGATGACGTGTCCGTCACCGCAGATCCTCGCACCGAGGGCGACCCGAGCGCATCGGGCCAGCACGCACAGGCCGAGCCCGGCACCAAGGGTGCGCTGACGCGGGCGTCGATCCTGGACGCCGCGATCGCACGCTTCGGTCGGGACGGGTTCCGCAGCACCTCGGTCGCTGACATCGCCCGCGACGCCGGTGTCAGCGGCACGGCCACCTACGCCTACTTCCCCAACAAAGAGGCGTTGTTCCTGGCCGCTGTCGATGCCGACGCGGCCGGGGTGATCGGCGAGGGGCTCTCGAGCGTGCTCGGCGACGACGAGCGCAGCACCATCGTCGACTGGCGGCAGTCGCTGACCTTCACCCTGCTCGAGGCGGTCGAGCAGCATCCGCTGGCCAAGCGCCTGCTCGGTGGACTCGAACCCGAGGTGACCGCGCGGGTGCTGCAGATTCCCGCGCTGGCCGACCTGCGCGTCGCGTGCGCCGAGCGTCTCCGCGCCGACCAGCTGACCGGCCGGGTCCGCGCCGACATCGATCCGGTCTCGACCGCCAACGGCGTCGTGGCCATCATCCTGTCGCTGCTCATGTCGCTGGTGCAGCTCGGGCCTGGCATCACCGCGGAGTACGCGGACGACGTCACCGCCGTGTTCGGCGCCGCGCTCGATCCGCCCCGCTGAGCGGTCCCGTCGAAGGGCGCGCCGCTGAGGGTTCGAGTGTGCCTGCCCGTCAGGGTTCGAGTGTGAGCGACATCGCCTGAGCGCCGCTGCGTCGGAACGCACCGACGAGCGCGTCATGGTCGATGCGCAGCGGCACCGCGAGGACCGCGCCGCCGGAACCGGCCGACGTGGCAGCCGCGCCGTGCGCCCGGGCGGTAGCCGCCAGCTCCGAGGTCGTCCGGTCGAGTGCGCCGAGTCCGTCACGCAGCTTGCAGGTCGCATCGACCGCTGCGCCGAGGGCCTCGAGGTCGACCGCACCGACCGCTGCAGCGGCAGCGCCCGCCGCCTCGGCGAGCTGCTCGACGGTGCTCACCACGAGCGGCTCACCCGCGATCGCCCGGTCGTGCAGCTCACCGTGCAGCCGGCCCGACGGCGCAGCACCCGCCGGATCCCACGCGATGACCAGATCGATCGGTGCACCGGGTCGGACCGGCGTCATCGCCGGGACCTGGTGACCCGCGGCAAAGGACGTCGTCCGCGTGTCGACGAGCGTCGGCACGTCGTTGGCCTGGACGGCCCGGTCCATCCAGCCGGCGGCGACGCCCAGTTCGACCGCCTCGGTCTCGAGCGCCAGTGCGGCGAGCACCTCGGGTGACACCTCGACGGCCCAGCGCTCTGCGACGGCGCGGAGTGCGGCGGTGATGATCGCGGATGAACCTGCCAGACCGACCGACCGCGGGATGTTCGTCGACCACACGGCCTCGAACGGCTCGTCGCCGTCGCGGCGGGCGCGCATCTCCGCGCCGCCGTCACCCAGGTCGTCGAGGTGCCGCGACAGGGTCACGATCGCGGCGCTGACGAGCCGATCGCCGCCGTCGTGGCCGTAGCGGCCGGCCTGCTCGACCAGCTCGGCGATGCTCGACCAACCGGCGACGGATCGACTCGCCCGCACGTGGAGCCTCGACGACTCCCGGAGCTCGACGCTGGCGTACAGGCCGCGGATGGGCACCGCGAACGCCGCGCCGCCCAGCGCGTCCGACGGATTGCCGGCCACACCGGCCCGGGCGACCGCTCGACCGAGCTGGGAACACGACGGAGACATCCCGGCAGTGTGGCAGGCCCGGGCTCAACCCAGGTAGCCGAGCTCGTGGGCGTCGCGCCGCAGGCGGTCCCGGTGATCGGGGTGGGCGATCTCGGTGAGCCGCATCGCTCGTTGGCGCAGGGTCGCGCCGCGCAGCTCGGCGACACCCCACTCGGTGACGACCTTGTCCACGGTGTTCTTGAGGGTGGTCACCACCGAGCCGCGGGTCAGCTGCGGCACGATCTTCGACGTGACGCCGTCGCTGGTCATCGAGCGGGTGACCAGGAAGCCCTGGCCGCCGTCGCTGAACATCGCGCCACGGGCGAAGTCGGCCTGCCCGCCCGAACCCGAGTAGTAGCGCCCGCCGATGGTCTCGGACGCGACCTGGCCGAGCAGGTCGACCTCGGTCGTCGCGTTGATCGACACCACCAGCGGGTTCTGCGAGATGACCCTGGGGTCGTTCACGAACTCGACCGGCAGGAAGTCGATCGCAGGGTTCTCGTGCAGGAAGTCGTAGAGCCGACGGGTGCCGAGCGCGAAGGTCGTCACGCTGCGGTTCGGTCGGCGGACCTTGTGCACGCCGTTCACCACGCCCGACTCGATCAGGTCGATCACGCCGTCGGACATCAGCTCGGTGTGGATGCCGAGGTCGCGGTGGTCGGACAGCGATGCCAGCACCGCGTTGGGGATCGAGCCGATGCCCGCCTGGATGGTCGCACGATCGGGCACGCGCTCGGCGACGAGTCGGGCGATCGCGGTGTCGATCTCGTCGGGCTGGCTCGGGTGCACCTCCGGCAGCGGGCGGTCGACCAGCGACCAGCCGAGCACCTGGGACACGTGCACTGAGTTCCGACCGAAGGTGCGGGGCATCTGCTCGTTGGCCTCGAGGAACACCGGCCAGCGGCCGAGGAACGACGACACGTAGTCGGCGTTGGTGCCGAGGCTGAAGTACCCGTGTCGGTCGGGCGGCGACGCCGCGGCGAGGATGATCCCGGTGCCGCAGTTGTGTCGCAGCACGAGCGGCA
>JAFAFN010000558.1 GCA_023423475.1 Actinomycetes bacterium
GGCCAGGACCGGACCGCTTCGTGTCGCCTCGGCGAGCACAGGAGTCCGACCGCGGACAGCACGCCCGCCGCTCCCGGGACGATCACCGTCGACATGCCCACGGCGTCCGCGAGCGCGCACGCGTGCAACGGTCCTGCACCGCCGAAGGCCACCAGCGCGAGGCCCCCGGGGTCGACCCCCCGCTCGACCGAGACCGCTCGGATCGCCTGCTCCATCTCGGCGTCGGCCACGTCGATGACGCCCTGGGCGTCGAGACCGGCCGCGTCGAGCGCCCTGCGGGCCGCGTCGATGTCGAGTCGGCCCAGGCCGGGGAACGACGACGCCGCCGGGATCCGTCCGGCCACGAGGTCCGCGTCGGTGACCGTCGGCTGGGTCCCACCTCGGCCGTAGCACGCGGGGCCCGGCACCGCCCCGGCGGACTCCGGGCCCACGGTCAACGCGCCGCCGGTATCGAGACGGGCGATCGAGCCACCACCGGCGCCGATCGTGTGCACGTCGAGCGACGGCAACCGGATCGGGAAGCCCGCCACGGTCCGCTGCGCGGCGGGCGCCGGCGCACCGTCGACGATGAGGCAGACGTCGGTCGACGTGCCACCCATGTCGAAGCTCACCGCGTCGGGGTGACCGCATGCGACGGCCACCGCAGCGGCCGCACGCACACCGGCGGCCGGTCCCGACAGCAGCAGCGACGCGGGCCGCACCGCCGCCCGGTCGACATCGACGAGTCCACCCGAGGACGTCATGACCTCGACCTGGTCCGCGGCGTCAGCGAGCCCGAGGAGGTAGGGACCGCAGACCGGGCGGAGGAAGGCGTTCACGACGGTGGTCGCCATGCGCTCGTACTCACGGAACTCCGGCGCCACCTCGTGCGAGGCGCTCACGTCGAGTCCCCGTTCCCTGAGCTCCGCCGCCACCGCCCGTTCGTGAGCTGCGGAGAGGTCGGCATGGAGCAGGCACACCGCGACGGACTCGACGCCGTCGGGGATCCGGGGCACGGTGCCCGGCTCGAACGCGACGAGCACCTCGCCGTCGGGCCCGAGCCGCTCGGTGACCTCGAGGCGGTCCGAGCGTGCCACCAGCGGAAGGGGCCGGTCCGCCCAGGCGTCGTAGAGCGACGGGCGGTGCTGGCGGGCGATCTCGATCACGTCAGCGAAGCCCGAGGTGGTGACAAGTGCCACCCGGGCGCCTCGCCGCTCGAGCAGCGCGTTGGTCGCGACGGTGGTTCCATGCGCGAGCAACGATGTAGGAGTACCGTCGGCAAGGTGCTCGATCCCTTGACGCACCGCGGCTCCCGGGTCCTGCCGGGTCGACGGGATCTTCAGTATCGAGCCGTCGGTGCCGACGACATCTGTGAAGGTTCCACCGCTGTCGGCTCCGAAACGCACCTCCATCAAGGTATCTGCCCATGGAGGTACCCGGTTCGGCGCTGCTAGGCAGTCATCGGGAGAGATTTATGGACACTGATCAGAACGAGACGGCGCCACGCACGGTCGCCCGCGGCGGCTTCCCCGGCGGTTACACGCCGTTGCCCCGCATCTCGCGGCCTCCGGCCGGTGAAGAGCAGGACGTCCTGTACGTCGAGAGCGCCTTCCGGCGCGACCAGAACGAAGGAACCTCATTGCCCCGACGACAGAGCGGATTCGAGAACTACTTCTCCACGGAGTCGCTCTTCGAGGCGGTGCCCAGCCTGCTGGACGACCCGAACCCGGACGAGGGTCCCTACGCCGTGCTGGGCCTCACCTACTCGGCGTCGTGGGAGGAGATCTCACGCTCGCACCGGTCCCTGGTCTCCGAGCTGCACCCCGATCGCTACGTCGACGCGGACGACCAGGTCCGAGCGGCTGCGGAGCGACGTGTCCGTGACGTCAACGAGGCGTTCGCGACGATCCGCCGGGAGCGCAGCGGCCGCGGTCGCTGATCCACCTTCGGTTCCCACTCCGTTCCGGCTGCACGACAGCCGGCTCCAGCGATACGACAGCCGGCTCCCGCCGTCGCACCTGCCCCCGGTTGCTCAGAAGCGGTCGATCTCGAGCGACCACACGTCGTCGCCGAGCGCATCGGTGAACCGTCGCAGTGCCAGCTCGGCCTCGGCATCGACGCCGTCGGTGACCACGATGGCGCCGGCGGACACCGACCGCAGCCATCCGTCGCGTCGTGCGATCGACGCGCGCTTGGCGTCGATGTCGCCCGGTCGCTTCTTCTCGAGGGTGACCACCGAGCGGGCGGACGCGCAACCGGCGTCGAACCCCGATCGAGCCGACTCCGGCCATCCGGCGACGGGGTCCGGGTACGGCAGCACCGCGACGTAGGGCACACCCGCGTCGAGCGCCGCGGCTGCACCGAGCTCCTCGGCGCCGGGTCGCAACCCGCTGAGCACCACCAGGTCGGGGTGCAGCGTCGCCTGTGCGGCGATCACCGCGGCGAGCTGTCGCCGCAGCACGTCACCTGCAGGTGATCCTGCGAGCTGGTCGGACCGGACGCCGACCACGGCGTACGGCGTCCCCTCGGGCACACGGCCGTCGCGAGCGGTGGACGGGCTCGCGGCCGAGTGGGCCGGCTCGACCGCGGACGGACGTGGCCGACCGACGGTGTCGGGTGGACCGAGCTGGTCCTCGGTCGGCGGCGAGTCGCCGGAGCCCTCCTTGCCGTGGGACGCCGCGACGGCCAGCCGGTCGACGAGGTCGTTCATCGGATCGCCGCTGTGGCCCTTCACCCAGTCCCAGGTGACGTCGTCGCGCTCACGGACGAGCTCGATGAACGGCTCCCACAGGTCGCGGTTGGCGACGGGCTCCTTCTTGGAGTTCTTCCATCCACGGGCCAACCAGCCCTTCCACCAACCGTCGCGGAAGCAGTTGACGACGTAGGTCGAGTCGCTGACCACGTGGACCGGACCCTCGATCGTGGTGACGGCCCGGTACGCGGCGAGGATCTCCATGCGCTGGTTCGTCGTCGCCGGATCGTGGCCGGATGCCCACGCGCCACCCGGCACGGCCCATGCCCAACCGCCCGGTCCGGGGTTCCCGCGGCAGGCTCCGTCGGTGTACACGACGGTCACACCGCTGGGGACGTCGACGGCGGCCGTGGGTCGGGAGGGGCGGGGCACGGCGGGCACGCTACCGCCCGTACTCTGGTGACCACCCCACGCGCCGGAGGACCCGGATGATCATCGATGGTTTCGCCCACCAGCTGCCGGACATCGACCCGGTCGAGACCGAGGAATGGCTCGACTCGCTCGCCGCCGTGGTCGACGCCAAGGGCAGAGCCCGGGCGCAGTACCTGATGGCACGGTTGATCGAACGGTCCCGCGAGCTCGCCGTGGGCACTCCCGCATCGGTCTCCACCCCGTACGTGAACACGATCCCGCGTGAGGAGGAGCCCTGGTTCCCGGGTGACTACGAGCTCGAGCGCCACATCCGCGCCTACATCCGCTGGAACGCGGCGGTGATGGTCGTGCGTGCGAACAAGGCGGCGGACGGGATCGGCGGTCACCTGTCGACCTTCGCGAGCTCCGCGGCGCTCTACGAGGTCGGGTTCAACCACTTCTTCCGCGGCAAGGAGGGCGGCGACCCGGGCGACCACGTCTACATCCAGGGCCACGCGGCGCCGGGCATCTATGCCAGGGCGTTCCTCGAGCACCGACTCGACGAGGCCGACCTGGACCGCTTCCGCCGGGAGATCGAGGCGCCGCCGGGCGCCGCGCCGCTGGCCGGTCGGGGCCTGTCGTCGTACCCGCACCCTCGGTTGATGCCGGACTTCTGGGAGTACCCGACGGTGTCGATGGGCCTCGGTCCGATCCTGTCGATCTACCAGGCGCGCTTCAACAAGTACCTGCACAACCGGCGCATCGACGACACCCGCGGCTCGCGGGTGTGGTCGTACCTCGGCGACGGCGAGGTCGACGAGCCCGAGACGCTCGG
>JAFAFN010000080.1 GCA_023423475.1 Actinomycetes bacterium
CCGCCCGCGCCGACCGAGCCAGCGCCGCCGGGACCGCCGGTCGCACCGACGAAGGTCGCGCCTGCGGTGAACGCACCGGATGCGCCAGCGCCGCCGGTGCCGGCGTTGCCGCCGCCACCACCGTTGCCGCCACGAGCGTGCGAGCTGCAGTCGCCGAAGAGGCTGCCGCAACCGCCGGCGCCGCCAGCGGCACCGCCACCACCCGCGGCACCGGCGTCGCCGCCACCGCTGTAGCTGCCACCGCGGCCGCCGTTGCCCCCGTTGCGGGGGTTGGTGCCCGCTGCACCGCTGCCACCTGCGCCGCGGGAGCCGAAGCTGCCATTGCCGCCGTTGCCACCGACGGCTGCGGTCGCGGGGGATGCGCCCGCTGCGCCGCCCGAGGCGCCGGTGGCGCCGTACCCGCCGGCAACCGTGCCGCCCTCGACGGTGACGTTCGCGCCGTTGAGGGCGCGGATGCCGTAGGAGCTGTTGCCGGGGCCGGCGGCATCGCCGGCAGAGACCGTCGGAGCCGACAGCGACACGTTCGACGCGCCGTTCACGAGCAGGGCCGCAGCCTCGGCGCCGTGCTGGCCGCCGGTGAGCGTCACGTTGTTCAGCTCGAGACCCGAGCCTGCGCCGCCGACGTAGGCCGCCAGTGCGGCCCGGCCGTTCTCGGACTCGTCGGCACCGATGGCGGTGAAGCCCTCGATGGTGGTGTCGTCCACGTCGATCGCGGTGATCGCGGCCGACACACCGGTGCCGGCGTCGAACGAGCCGTTGACCACCGATGCGTCGCCCGCACCCGCGAAGTCGTCGTCGAAGCCGCCGCGCACGTCGATGCCCTCGACCACGGAGAACGCTGCGTAGTCGCCGCCGGCGACCCAGACCTGGGTCTTCGCTGCGGCCTGGGCGCGGGAGATGCCGTAGGCGATCGAGGCACACGGGGCCTCGGGGGTGCCGCACGCTTCGGCGTCGGTGCCGTCGTCGTCGACGAGCACGATCGGATCGAAGTCGAACGTCGCCACGATCGCCACGGTGACGGGCGGCGAGCTCGCGCCCTCGTCGTCGGTGACGATCAGTCGGGCGTTGTAGTTGCCCGGGTTGGTGTAGGTGTGAGTCGGCTCCGGGTCGGTCGAGGTGCCGCCGTCACCGAAGCTCCACACGTAGCCGGCGATCGTGCCGTCCGCGTCGGTGCTGCTCAGGCCCGAGAACTCGACCACCAGCGGGGCGACGCCCGCCTGGGGCTCGGCTGCGACCACCGCGACGGGCGGCAGGTTCGCAGGTGGTGGCGTCGTCGGTGGCGTCGTACACGCCACGGCCACCAGGACCAGTACTGACACCGCGCTGATTGCCGCGGTGATGTTGTGACGCATCCGCATCCGCATCCCCTTGTTCGCCAGCGACCTGTGCGGCACAGCCTGCCGCCGGTCGTTTCACCCCTACGTCGTCACGTGACCCCAACACGACGTCTCCAGAGTTGTACTGGCTGACATGGTGTCAGATCAAGTGCCATCCTCCCGCTGAGCGCACCGGAGGTCGTCTGCCCGGGATTGTTGGTCGGCCGTTAGCGTCGATTCGTACTCTCCCAAGAGGAGCCCGTGCAGAGGAAGTGCGGGTGGGCGGCGGGGTGCAGCGATGAAGATGAAGCAGACCGGTTGGTGGCGTCGGCTGGCGATGGCGACGATGGCGCTCGTCGTGCTGAGCACGGTGACGATGGTGGCGCCCCTGACGGGCACCGTCCCCGAGGCTGCGGCCTGGCCCCCAACGCCGAACGGCGTGCAACCGGGGTCGGAGCGGATCCCCGTGCAGGTCCACCACGTGACGCGCACGTTGCAGACGGGCGAGGACGCCAACGGTCCCTTCGGGTACTGCTACGACGAGTCCTACATCACCTTCGACCCGGCGTACGGCAAAGGCCGCTTCAACGACTCCCTCGACCCCGGGCGTGAGAACTACGTCTACTACCGCTTGACCGAGAACTCCCAGGGCGTCCAGGGCTCGCAGCTGGTGTACACGTCGAACTCTCGCGGTGCGACCTTCGATGTCAACTACCCACAGGGCTCGTCGCTGCAGAACCCCTGGCTGACCTTCGACCACTACGGCTTGGTCGTGCACCGCGCGGCCTGGGGCGGCCAGCAGACCACGACCGGCTCCGGCTACCTCGTCGACCGACCCGACGTCGCGCCGCTGGCCCAGTCCTACTGCGCGCCATCCAAGCGCGAGCCCCGCGTCGCGAGCATGCAGGCGATCATGGAGCGCGAGGAGTTCTGGACCGCAGGACCGATCGTGGCACCGATCGACATCTCGATCTCGACGCCCGACGGTCCCTTCGAGGTCGGCGACGAGATTCCCGTCGACGTCACGGTCACCAACCGCACGGACCACCCGGCCACCGGCATCACGTACACCCCGACCTCGGGGCTCAGCTACCCGACGGACCGCTTCGACGTGGTGGGCAGTGCACCGACGGGGACCTTCCCGTCGTCGCTCCAACCGGGCGAGACGGTGACGAGGCGTTGGACCCTCCGCCCGAACACCAGAGCGACCAGCGAGCTCCGGTCGCACGTACGCGGCACCGTCGACGGCAGCGAGTTCACCGATGAGGCGATCGTTCCGGTGTCGGTGCCGCCCGAGGTCGAGGTCGTCCTCAGCACCGACGTCACCGGCGAGACCAAGGTCGGCGACCGGTTCAACGTCACGGCGACCATCACCAACCACGATGAGGTCGAGATGGCCCAGATCGACGCAGATTCGATCTCGACCCGGCCGAGGGGACCGGTCAAGCAGATCTCCGGTCCGCTGATGGCGAACGGCCGGGACCCGGAGCGCGACTGGCCCTCGTTGCAGCCGGGGCAGTCGATGACGCTGCACTGGGTGATGGAGGCAGAAGAAGCCGGCGTCATCGACCTGACCGCCTACATCTGGGGCGTCGAGTACCTGCACTGGACGAGGTGGACCCTGAGCGCGGAGACGAGGGTCGCGATCGAAGCACCCGGCCTGCTGCTGGAGCAGGTGCGCCTGCAGCCCGGGACCATCGTGCCCGGGCAGTTCGGCAACGTGCGCGGCACCGTGACCAACACCGGCACCACCGACATCACGGGCATCGACTTCACGCTCGAGTCGAACCCCGAGCTCAAGGTCGTCGAGGGCCTTCTGGACGCACTCGACCCGTCGGTGTCCCCGAGGATCCCGACCCTCGAGCCCGAGGAGTCGAGGGAGTTCATGATCCCCGTCGCCATGGTGACCGACGCCGGCGAGCTCGGCAGCTACCGACTCGACCTCCGCCTGGCCGGCACCACATTGATCGGCGGCGAGCCGACCGAGGTCGAAGGTGTCGCCACCGCGGGCAACGCGCTGGATCTGACGCCCTACTGGTCGACGATCCTCGGCGACGTCCGCCGGAACCTCCTGTCGGACACCATCGAGATCATCGAGGGCATCAACGACTGGGGCGACAGTTCGACCCTGGGCGGTATCGCCGTCGGGTCGACCACCGGGGCGCTCAACGCGTTCCGCAACCTCGGCGACGGGGTGCTGACCGTCAACGACTTCATCGCGGAGGAGACCGGCTCCGGCGGAGTGCGACTCACCGAGACGGGCAAGGCGATCGTCGAAGCAAGTCGCGAGTACCTGCACACCCACACCGCTCAGGAGATGGCGATCGACCTCGCCGAGCTCGAGGAACAGGTCGCCGTCGGAGGCGTCGGCGTGTTCGCCGAGTGGTTGCGTGACGTCGACCGGGCCGCGAGCGCCGGCGACACGCGCAGGGTCGCCGAACTGCTCGCCGAACCCGGCACCGAGGTCGCCCTCGGCTTCGGCGTCGAGAAGGCCGCCGGCAAGCTGTTCACCAGGGCGGTGGAGTCGGCGGCCGGCCGCAAGGTCGCCAGCTACCTGAAGCGGGCGCCACAGCCCGAGCCCGTCGACGAGCTGATGATGCTCGACCCCGAGTACACCCCGGAGCACCTCGTCGCCCGGGAGCTGCAGGACCTCAAGGACATGCCGACCGGCGTCGCCATCACCGGCGAGACCGCGGCACGTGCCGGCCTCACCGCCGACGAGCACGGCTGGATGATCGAGATGGCCAAGGAGCACGGGATCGCGTTCTTCGTGCGGCCTCGCCCCGAGACCGCCGCCAAGTTCGCGAAGCTCGGCTACAACGCGAAGCCGATGGCCATCAAGCTCAAGTCGATCAGCGAGATCGACCACAGGTGGCTCGGATGGGAGGACTACGCGGACGCCGAAGGGCTCGTGGTCTTCCGGGAGCCGCGCGATCCGCTGCAGGCGATGATGGACGCCGTCGAGGCCGGCGAGCTCGAGTACGGCGGGCCCGAGATCGACAAGATCATCGAGCGCTACAACCTGCGCCGCGCCGAGTGGAAGTCGTACGAGAAGCCGTTCGGCGAGGACGGCCCGACCGTCGATCCCCGCGACGGCATCCTGCACAAGCTGAACGGCGACACGATCGGACCTGACGGTTCGATCAGCCCCGGTGAGGGCTTCACCGTCCAGCGCTACGGGAAGACGATCCGCACCAAGGTGACGATCGACCCCGACGGCGTCATCCGGTTCAGCCACAACGACAAGCCGGTCTACTCCGACATCGACCTGCTCTCGATCGCGAAGCCGGACGGAAGTGCGATCGATCCCGAGGTGCACCGGCTGGTCGCGGAGCGGGCGGGATTCGGCATCGACTCCCAACACGGCGCCTCGGTGAACACCAGCGACTTCCCCGACTGGGACACCGCGAAGCGCTTCGCCGTGCAGTACGCGAACGAGCACCGCCGGGGTGGTGACCCGCTCGTCATCGTCGGCTCGGACGCCACCACGCTCGGCTACGTCGACCAACTCACCGTTCCCGAGGGACCGGTGCCCGGTGCGAACTACGACCTCTACGGCGTGATCCAGACCACCTACGAGGGAGCAGGGCGGTTGTGATCGGGCAGACGCAGGACACGGACGGGCGAGCGACGAGGGCAGGACGGATCGACATGCGACGCAACACCAGATGGCGGACCTGGGCGACGGGTGGACTGCTCGTCGTGCTCGCCGGCTGCACAGCACAGCCGGGCAGCGGGTGCAGTCCCACGGCACAGCCCACCACGACGACCACGAGCTCGACCACGACGACGCCGACGTCGACGTCGACCACCACGACCCAGCCGGACGGCTCGACCACCACGACGACTCAGCCGGACGGCTCGACCACCACGACGACTCAGCCCGACGGCTCGACCACCACCACGACCGTGCCCGGCGGTGGCGGTGAGGTGGTGCCCGCCGACGAGTTGGCCGTCGAGGACTGCCTGATCCCGGTGGGTGACGACGTGATGGTCGAGTCCGTCGAGCTGATCGACTGCGACGACCCGCACGAGGCCGAGGTGTTCGCGCAGTTCGACGTCGACCCCGACGACCTGCCCGAGGGCACCGGACCCGACGGCTACCCGGGCGGCTCGGAGTTGACCTGGTTCGGACAGGACGAGTGCCAGGACCGCTTCGAGGACTACACGGGCGAGTCGTACTGGACGTCGCGCTACGACGTGCTGGTCGTGACCCCGAGCTTCTCGAGCTGGTCCGAGGGCGACCGGGCCGTCACGTGCCTCCTGGTCGACCCCGACGGCGGTGTGCTCACCGGCTCCGGAAAGGCCTGACACCAGATCCCTCGTCGCTCCCGCGACCTGTCACAGCCCGACTGGAGTCGTCCCGGCAGCTGCGGAGCCGCAGATCCCGCTCCGACCTGTGTGCAGAATTGCCCACTTGTCGGTGCAGAACAGCACGTGCAACTCTGCATGTGGAGTTCGGCGACAGCTTCCCGAGGGAGGGAACGCGTGGTCGAGGGATCAGATGAACGCAACGCCGAACGGCTGGCAGAGACGCGTGCGCGCCTGCTCGACGCCGTCATCGACTCGCTCGCCGAGCGTGGCTACGCCGCGACCTCGACGACCGAGGTCGCGCGCCGTTCCGGTCTCACCCGCGGGGCGCAGCTCCACCACTTCGGGACCAAGGAGCGCATGATGATCGCTGCGGTCGACCGACTCAGCGAGCGCACCGATGCCGAGCACGTCGCTCGGGCACTCGATGTCATCCCCGACGACGAGCGGATCACGGTCGCGCTCCAGGTGCTCTCGAGCCTGGTCACGAGTCCGGACCCGCAGGCGTACGTCGAGCTCTGGGCCGCGTCGCGCGACCAGCGCGACCTCGAAGCCGCGCTCCGGGCGAACGACGAGGTGGCGCGCGACGCCGTGCGTGCGTTGTTCGGCCCCGGGATCCTCGCCCGCACCACGACACGCTTCGACGAACTGCTCGATCTGGTCATGTACGCGCTGCGCGGCATGGCCCTGGACGCACATTCGGCGTCGGCCGACGACCTGGGACTCCGCAAGGAGATGATCGTCGCCATGGCGCCACTACTGGGAGAGGCACTACTGCCATGAGAGCAGCAGCAACGACCAGGCGCTCGAGCACCCGACGCTGGGCCGCCGGACTGGCACTGCTGGTGTCGGCCTCGGTGCTCGCCAGCTGCGTGCCGCCCGCGCCCGAGCCGCCGACGGAGCCGCCGACGGAGCCGCCGCCCACCGCCCCCACGCCGGCCAGCGCCGCCATGTGGTTGCTCCAGAAGGCCGCAGCCGCGGGCGCACCGATGGCGGCCAACTACGTCATGTCGAAGCTCGGACTGAACTCGCTGCTCCCGGTGAGCGACGGGCAGAAGCTCGACGAGATCAAGGCCGAGCTCGACGCGATCTCGGCGAAGCTCGACCAGGTCAACCGCTCGCTGAACACCCTGACGGGCCAGTTCGCCCAGAACGCTCTGACGGTCCAGCTCACCGCACTGCGCGACGAGAGCCGCGACGTCGGGGTGCTCTACAACGAGCAGTTCCGACCGATGCTGACCGCTGGCATCGAACACGAGAAGGCCAAGGAGAGCGGCGACCAGCAGCGCATCGACGCGGCGTTCGACCAGCTGATCCGACGTCGCAACCAGTTCTACGTCGCGTACGACCGCCTCGGTGCCAGCTCGCTCGCCGGCAAGATCAGCGACCGTCTGGTTCCGGGCGAATCGACCTCGGCGCTCTCGTCCAAGGGGCTCGTGCTCCTGACCCGTCCCGGCGCCCGCTACTACAACGCCGCCAGCTCCGCCGAGATCCGGGCCGTGTACGACAACTTCGCCGAGTACGAGGCACTCGCCGCGTGGATGCGCATGGAGCGCTGGATCCCCTCGAACCCGCCGCCTCCCGGTGACACCAAGGAAGGGATCATCGAGAACTTCGAGACCGCTCGACGCGAGTACCTCGCGCAGACCCTCGAGGAGCACACCGGACTGCCGCCGGTGATCCCCGCCGATGTCGCGATCGACGCAGGCACCCAGCCCCTGGCCGCAACCAGCCCGACGATGTGGCAGCCCGTCGCCTCCGCGGTCCGCTACCGCCCGAACCACTCAGACCCCGGGTCGGTGCCCGCGCTGCTCGCCGGCCTCAATGCCGATGCCTTCCGCAGCTACGGCGACTGGCAGATCCCGAGCCGGGCAGATGTGAACACGCTCCTGAGCGGTTTCACCCCTGCGACCGGGACGACGCCCAACACCTACCTCGCCGGCCTGCACGCGACGAGCGCGGCGTGGCAGGCGATCAAGGGCCCGTCGCCCTGGCCCTACGTGTGGACACGGGACGTCGCCATCACGTCGATGAGCTGTCTCCCGCAGTTCACCGGCACCGGCGTCACCATCAACGTGCCACGCCAGTTCGCCGTCACGACGGCAACGCCGACTTCCTCCACCGCAGGCCAACCGCCGCTGCCGGGCACGGTGCGGGGTGACCTGAGCGTGCCGCCGAGCTGCGCCGACTTCCTGGATTCGGTGTTCGCGGGAGCACCCGCCGCGGGTGGGTTCCTCGCGGCCCGCACGATGGACGCGACGTGGACCGACTTCCTCGGGCAGCGGTCCGGGCCGTACGTCCGACACGACGCCGACCTGCGACTCGCCGACCTGTCGGATCGCTACCTCTCCGGCATCGACGCGCACGGCTCGGACCTGCGCGGGGCGAAGTTGACCGACACCGACCTGAGCGGTGCCAACCTGCGCGGTGTCGACCTGCGCGGGGCCAACCTCACCGGCACTGACCTGAACGACGCCGACCTCACCGATGCCAAGTTGGCAGGTGTGACCACCAGCCGGATCGAGGGACGACCGAAGGCGCTCCCGGCTGGTTGGACCGTGGCCAACGGACATCTCATCGGGCCGGGAGTCGCACTCACCGGCGCCGACCTCCGCGAGGCGGACCTGCGCAGCACGGACCTCACCGGTGCCAACTTCGCCGACACGGACCTCACCGGCGCGAACCTCGCCGGCGTGCAGCTGACCGGCGCCAACCTGACCAGGGCCCACCTCGTCGACGTGGACCTGACCGGCGCTCGTCTGACGGCAACGACGCTCAGCGGGGCGACGTTCCAGGGCGCCACGCTGCGGGGCGTGAGCTCGGGCAGCATCGTCGCCAACGCGGCGTTCACGTTGCCGGCCGGGTGGAGGTTCATCTCCGGGCAGCTGGCCGGACCCGGAGCGAACCTCACGGGCGGCAACCTCTCGGGCGTGAACCTGACCGGACTCGACCTGTCGCAGGCAGACCTCACCGGAGCACGCCTCACCAACGCGACCTTGACGAACGTCCGGCTCACGGGAGCGACCGTCGCCGGGTCGTTCTTCGGGACCGACGACGACAACAAGTTCCAGGGCGTGGTGTCAGGTGGGCTCATCGGTGTGCCGGCACAGCTGCCCGCCTCGGGCCGCTATCGCCTGGTCGAGGGCCATCTGGTCGGACCGAGCGCGGACCTGACCGGCGCGACGTTCTCGCCCGCGGCACAGCTCGGCGTCTCACTGAGCGCCACCAACTTCACGAACGCGGACCTGACCGGCGTGAACCTCACCGGCGCCTTCATGAACAACGCCAACCTGACCGGCGCGGTCCTGACCGGCGCGACGCTCAGCGGCGTGAACCTGTCGGCGGCGACCCTGACCGGCGTCGTCTCGGGTGGCATCGTCGGCAACCCCGTGCTGCCGCCCGGTTGGACCCTGGTCGACGGCTTCCTGGTCGACCCAGGAGCCGGCGCCACGAGCGCCGGTCTGGCCGGTGCCCATACATCTGGGGCAGGACTCGACCGCGACCTCGTCGGGGCGGCAGACACCGGTCGTTGACCTGGGAGGAGTGACCGACCTACACCAGGCCCCGTGACCACCGACGCGCAGGAACCGGAGAGCCGGCTGGTCCGGCGTCTGGGGACCGGTGACGCGGTCGTCATCGGTCTCGGGTCGATGATCGGTGCCGGCGTGTTCGCCGCCATCGGTCCGGCCGCCGCGGCCGCAGGTGGGGGCCTGCTGATCGGTCTGGTGCTCGCTGCGGTCGTCGCCTACTGCAACGCCACGTCCTCGGCGCAGCTGGCCGCGTTGTACCCGGCCTCGGGCGGGACCTACGTCTACGGCCGACAGCGGCTCGGTCATCGCTGGGGATTCCTGGCCGGGTGGGGCTTCGTGGTCGGCAAGACGGCGAGCTGTGCGGCGATGGCCCTCACGTTCGGCAGCTACGTCGACGGCGACCTCGCCCGACCGCTCGCGGTGGGTGCGGTCGTCGCACTCACGACCGTCAACCTGCTCGGGGTCCACAAGACGGCAGTGCTGACACGCGTGATCGTCGCCATCGTCCTGGCGTCGCTCTCGGTCGTCGTCACCGCGGGGCTCTCGTCGTCACCGTCGACGTCGAACATCGGGCCGCTGCTCGACGACGGGCCACTCGGGATCCTCCGGGCCGGTGGACTGCTGTTCTTCGCGTTCGCCGGCTACGCCCGCATCGCGACCCTCGGTGAAGAGGTCCGTGATCCTGCCCGCACCATCCCGCGGGCCATCCCCACGGCATTGGGGATCACCCTCGTGGTGTATGCCTCGGTGGCAGTCGTCGCCCTGTGCGCGGTCGGCCCCCAGGTGCTGGCGGCGAGCAGCGCACCGCTCGCCGAGGTCGCCGCGTCCGGTGGGTGGGCCTGGGCGACGACCGTGGTCAGGGTCGGCGCAGCGGTCGCATCGCTCGGCGTGCTCCTGTCCTTGCTGGTCGGGGTGAGTCGCACCACGTTCGCGATGGCGGGTGGGGCCGACCTCCCGCGCTGGCTCGACGCAGTGCACCCGACCCGTCGTGTCCCACACCGCGCCGAGTTGGTCGTCGCCGCGGTGGTGATCGGTGTCGTGCTCGTCGCGGACGTGCGCGGCGCGATCGGCTTCAGCTCGTTCGCCGTGCTCTTCTACTACGCCGTCACCAACGCCTCGGCGCTCACCCTCGAGCCGACCGAACGGCGCTCACCGATGGCGCTGTCGATCGTCGGACTCGCGGGTTGCGTCGTGCTCGCTGTCGCACTTCCGGCGGTCAGCGTGGTGGGCGGCATCGCCCTGCTCGCCCTCGGCGCCGTGGTGTTCGAGCTCCGCCGCAGGTGACCGGGCCGACGTCCTGGGACCCGTGGCCGGCTACTTCATCTTCGAGAATCGCCGGACGGTGAGCGTTCCGAACACCAGCAGGATCCCTCCGCACCACAGCAGCGACAGCACCGTCCAGTAGGCGAGGGAGTGGCCGACGCCGAGCTGTTCGATGTCGCCGACGGAGACCGACTCCAAGGTCCTCGAGACGATCTTCAACGTGATCTGGCTGGTGCTGTTCGGCTGGGGCCTGTTCATCGCGGCGCTCGGCTCGGCACTCCTGCTGTGCATCACGATCATCGGCATCCCGTTCGCGATCCAGGCGGTGAAGATCGGCGTGCTCGGGCTGTGGCCGTTCGGTCGCACCGTCATCAAGGACTGACCTTCACGGAGCGGGTGGGCTCATCTCCTGCTGCACGGTGATGGTCACGTACTCCGCCGGGCGGACCGTCGATGCCCTGACGGTGACGGCCATGACAGAGCTCTCGAGGTCCTCCGAGGCTGGATCGACCGGCCCGGGGAGGACCTGGATCGAGTACGCCGACGCTGCGGACGGGCCGATCAGGGAGCCTCGCGACCAGAGGTCCTCGAGGTAGGCATCGAGCATCGTCGTCACGTGCGCCCACGTCGCTCGGCCGTTCTCGTCGCTGGCGACCGCTGCGGCGACCTGGGTCACCATCGATTCGATCTGCACCTGCACCCGGCGGGCACCGAGCGGCGAGTGCGTCGGCGTCGTCGCGGGATCACCGTGCGCTCCGAGTGTCATGTTGCCCAGCAGGATCGTGCCGTAACCGGCGACGACGCGGAACGGGTTGACCGCGGCCTGCTGCAGCTGCGGGAGCACGTCGTTGGGCACGGACCACGCGGGCGACAGCTCGGTCATCGGTTGGCCGAGCCCACCGATCGGCGCGCCGACGTAGTCGGCGGCATCCGACGCAGCGATCATTCCCGCGACGGTGAGCGACGACGGCACCGGGTCGCCGTCGAGGTCGGTCAGACCGGAGGAGAACACCGCGGTCGACTCCGGGGTCGGCAATGACGCTCGCAGCTCGGCCGACCACGCGAGCAGTGCCGTCGGATCGTCCGGGTCGGTCACGAGGTCCGGCACGAACTGGTCGGGCGGGTCGAGCAGCGAGATCGCATCGAGCGCGACCGCCACGGTGTTGGCCGCGACGGCGACCTGCTGGTGGTCGCTGGCTTCGAGCAGTCCGACCGAGGGCACGGCGATCAGGTCGACGCGGCCGACCGGCAGCTGCGTCGAGCTCAGTGCCGCGACCAACGAGTCGGCGGACTCGTCGGGGGTCAGTGCCAACTCGAGCTGCGTTCCGCCCTCGTCGAAGAACGAGGCGACGCCGCTGGCGAGCCTCGGTGACGGCTCGACGACGAGCTCCGTGAACTCGTCGAGCGAGGTGATCGGGATCGGGCCGTCGCCGCCGGGCGCGTCGGGTGAGGGTG
>JAFAFN010000100.1 GCA_023423475.1 Actinomycetes bacterium
AGCAAGCACGCAGCGACCACCACCGACAGTCCACCGGCTCAGCGATGGCAGACCACACCCGATGGTTGGCATCGCCCCCGGGCGCGGCGATGTCGCCGTCCGCTACCGAGTAGGACGCGAGCGGCGCCGACTCACCGAGCTGGTGATAGCCGGTCGCACTCACGGTCACCAGGTTGTCGTGGGACGTGGTGAGACGCTTGGGCATGTACTCCGAGATCGACCGATGCTCGCAGTTGCCGGCCGAGGCAACGAACAGCGTCTCGGGGTGTTTGGAAAAGAGCTCGCCCCATGCGTCGGCCCCTTCCTGTCCGGCCGCAGATGAAGTGCAGGGGTCCGGCTCGTTGGGGCTCGGCCCCCAGGCGAACGACATGTTCACGACTCTCACGGGTCCGCCAGGTAGTGGGCGGCGGATCCAGCTGCCGATCGCGACAGCGACTTCATCGATCGGATGCGTCGCCCCTTCGAGGTCGAGCGCCGAGAGGCCACAGGACCACATGACGCCGACTACGCCTGAACCGTTTGCCGAGGCGCACATCGTGCCGGCGACGTGGGTGCCGTGGGTACCAGGCTCTGCGGCGTAGTCGTCGGCTGTGAGTGGCGAGCCGAGGGATTCATGTCGGTCAAACCCGCCTCGGTGGATCTCGTTGCTGAGGTCGCTGTGGTCGGGCCAGATCTCGAAGTCCACGAGCCCGACCTCGATGTCCTCGCCGGTCGTGACGTCCCACGCGGAGATGGCGCCCGTCGCTTCGAAGGTCCAGCGTGCCGCGTCGGTTTCCCAGTCGTCGTCCCAGTCGCCAGCAGGTGGAATCGCGTCCGTGTTTAACTCGACAGCTACCACTCGCTCTACTCCCTTGAGGTCCGGGTGCCCGGCGAGAGCTGCGATCGCAGCTGACGCATCGCCTGGGACGCGGACACGCCACACGCCCAGGTACGCACTTCCTCCGACGATGACGCCGCCGATCTCGCCGACCGCTGCTGCGACACCGGCGCGGTCTACCCCAGCCGCGGTCACCGTGATCTCCCCAGGCAGCACCGCTGTCCCGTCTGGCTGCTCGACGAACCGTGACGGGTCGGTCGCAGGGATCTTGTCGTCTGGGGCGGCGGCGCCTGGTTCGTTGACCGTCGCGGTCACGTCGATGCGTCCGCTCACCTGGTTGTCAGGCGCGCACACCGCTTCGTCAACCTGGCAGCCAGCGAAGGAGATCGACGACTCGATCACACCGGCTGTTGCGTCCACTGGCACGGTGAACGCAGCCAGGACAACTGCCTTCTCGTCCTGCGACCCGATGTCGGCGGACACCATGCCGGTCGAGTCGCTCACCTCGAAGCTCGAGATCGATGCCGCCTCGATGTCGAAGCTGGCTGACTCCACGGTGCCGGTCATTGCCGACAAAACCCACGACTGTGGCGGTAGCACGGTCGGCCCGGTGCCACCTCCACCGGGTTGTGGGGCCACGCACGCCGCCACCGGTACGACCGCGAGAAGAACTACCAGTAGTCGCCGCATTGGTCCCTCCACCGTCCGCGTTCGGTGACCCTACTCGACGCAATCGTCCGGCATTTCTGGCGGCGCTCGAGGCACCCACACCGCGAATGAACGGGCTCCGCATTTCAGGGCGGGCCGCTCTGGTCGCCTCGCAAGCCCGCAGTGCTCACCACTCTCTGGCTCCCGGCGGCTCGTCAGGCTGGGTTGAACTCCGGCGGACCGCCGGCGGCGGTGTCCGTGACCCGACGTACTGTCCTACCAATGGGAGAGCAGATCGCTGGCACCGCACTGCGGGCATGGACAGGCAGCGGCTGGACGATCGAGGTCACAGACAACGTGATGGTGAGCACCCCAGCCGGGTCTCTCACCGTGGATGCTCAGCAGGCGGCCGATCTGTCGGTTCGAAGAAGATGGCTGCGCTGGGGCCTCTACCGCGGCGCCGACCGCGTCGCAGCCCTTCGAGGCATCTCGAAGACGGACCGTCTCGCGCTCGACGCGGCTCTCCGGAAGCTGTCGCTCAACGCCGACCTCGTCGCCGCGACCGTGTGGACCTGCGTCGTCGACGTGGTCGTCGACTCGGCATCGAACGCGCGGCGCTGGATCACCACCGAGACTGTCGACGCGCTCGTCGTAGCTCGACCGCCCCAGGGGCTTGCAGAGCGTGTCGAGGCCGCCGGGTGTACCGGTGAGCTCACCGACGGCGAACGGCGTGCTGTGGTGGCCCTCGACTGTGACCTTGTCGCTGAGATCGCAGATGTGAACCGACGGTTCGTAGAGACGGAGCTCGCATCGGAGCGGGTGTTCTTCGACACGATCGAGAAGACCCCGCTCACTGACGAGCAGGCCGCCGCGGTCGCGTGCTTCGACAACCGGGTCCTCGTGCTCGCTGCGGCCGGGTCCGGGAAGACGTCGGTGATGGCCGCTCGTGCCGCTTACGCGGTGCACCGAGGCCTTGTTGCGCCGGAACGGATCCTGCTGCTCGCGTTCAACAAGGCGGCGGCCACCGAACTCCAACAGCGTGTCACCGAACGATTCGCCGCTGCGGGCATCGACTCGACGGGTGTGAAGGCGGCGACGTTCCACTCGTTCGGACTCGACGTCATCGGCGCGGCTACCGGCCGCAAACCCCGGCCCGCCGGGTGGCTGTCCGACGATGTGGGCGAGGTGGTGCGTATCGTCGACGCGCTCAGCGACGCGTCACCGTCGTTCCGCTACGACTGGGACCTCTACCGGCTCCTGTTCTCCCAGACACCGACTGAGCTCGACGACAGCGACGTCGACGCGTGGGATGCCGACTCGAAGACGGCCGGGTTCCGAACGTTCGCCGGTGAGGTCGTGAAGAGTCACGGCGAGCGCCTCATCGCCGACTTCCTGTTCCTGTCCGGGGTCAACTACCGATACGAGCAGCCGTACTCGGTCGACGTCGCCGATGCCCGCTACTCGCAGTACCAGCCCGACTTCTACTACCCAGACATCGACGTCTGGCACGAGCACTGGGCGCTCGACCGCGACGGCAACCCACCCGCCGAGTTCACCAGCTACGCCGCCGACATGGCCTGGAAGCGGGACCTTCACGCGGAGCATGCGACGACCCTGATCGAGACCACATGGGACGGAGTTCTCAACGGCGACGATCTCGCCCGACTCCGTTCCGAACTCGAAGGCCTCGGCGTCGCCTTCGACTGGAACCCGGACCGGCCAACGAACAGATTCGTCCGACCCGCCGACCATCAGACGATGGCCCGCCTCGTCCGATCGTTCATGGCACACGTGAAGTCGAACTCGCTGACGGCCGACTCGATCGACGAACGGCTCGCCCGGGAACCGCGACGCGACGGGTTCCGAACCAGGCTGTTCCTTCGCATCTACTCCCAGATCCACGCCGAATGGGACCGGCGGCTCGCAGCACACGATTCGGTCGACTTCGACGACATGCTGGTCACCGCTGCTGGACTCGTCGAAGCCGGGTTCGACCCGGGCTACGACCTCGTCCTCGTCGACGAGTTCCAAGACGCCAGCCAGGCGCGTGCCCGTCTCACCCGAGCGTTGGTCGCTCCGCCGGGCCGCTACCTGCTCGCGGTGGGTGATGACTGGCAGGCGATCAACCGTTTCGCCGGCGCAGACCTGTCGGTGATGACCCGGTTCGACGACTGGTTCGGCCGCTCCCAACAGGTCGCGCTCACCATGACGTTCCGTTGCCCACAGACCGTCTGCGACACGGCGTCCGCGTTCGTGTCGAGGAACCCGATGCAGTTCTCGAAGCCGATGCGGTCGGCCCACACCGACCCAGGAGCGAAGATCCGCGTTGTCCTCGACGAGGACCCGAGGCGAGCGGTCGCCGCAGTCCTCGCCAAGCTCGCCGCCGAACCCACCGCCCCAGGCGGGCGCTCGTCGGTCGACGTGCTGGGCCGCTACGGGTTCCAACGCGACCTGCTCAGCCCGGCGCCGTCGAACCTGACGGCCCAGTTCCGGACAGTGCACTCCGCCAAGGGCCTCGAGGCCGACCACATCGTCATCGTCGGCATGGAAACGGGCCGGTACGGGTTCCCGTCGCGCATCGCGGACGACCCGGTCCTCGAG
>JAFAFN010000187.1 GCA_023423475.1 Actinomycetes bacterium
CCTGGCCGAGGACATCACGCTGTCGACACCCGATCCCGAGCTCGGCGCGGTCATCCCGCGCGGCACCGAGATCACCGACCACGCGATGGCCCTCCTCCGGGACGACCCCGCCATCACCGAGGTCCGCGTGCTCTCGCCGCTGACCGACGAGAGCGAGCGCGGCATCTCGGCGGCGAGCTACGGCACGTCGCTGGCGACCGGTCGGACCATCGAGCCCGGCGAGGCCGTCGGCGTCATCGCTGCCCAGTCCATCGGCGAGCCCGGTACCCAGCTGACCATGCGGACCTTCCACACCGGTGGTGTGGCGGGTGCGAGCGGTGACATCACCGGTGGTCTTCCCCGAGTGGTCGAGCTCTTCGAGGCACGTAGCCCGAAGAACAAGGCCGTGCTCGCCCGCACCTCCGGTGTCGTCCGACTCGACGAGGAGGACGGCAAGGTCTGGACCCTCACCATCGTCGGTGACGACGGCGACGAGGACACCTACTCCATCGAGCGCGAGCGTCGCCTCGAGGTCCGTGACGGCGACGAGGTCATCGCAGGTGATCCGCTCGTCGAGGGCGCCCGCGACCCCAAGGAGCTGCTCGAGATCAAGGGCGTCCGTGCGGTCCAGCAGTACCTCGTCGACGAGGTGCAGCGGGTCTACCGCGACCAGGGCGTGTCGATCCACGACAAGCACATCGAGCTCATCGTGCGGCAGATGACCCGCCGTGTGGCGATCCAGGAGCCGGGCGAGTCCGACTTCCTGCCGGGGGAGCGCGTCGACCAGCGTGTCTTCACCGACGCCAACAAGCGCCTCGTGCAGGAGGGCCGCAAGCCCGCTGAGGGGCGCCCCGAGCTCATGGGCATCACGAAGGCGTCGCTCGCGACCGACTCGTGGCTGTCGGCCGCCTCCTTCCAGGAGACGACCCGAGTGCTCACCGAGGCCGCGATCGAGAGCCGCTCCGACGGCCTCATCGGCCTCAAGGAGAACATCATCATCGGCAAGCTCATCCCCGCCGGAACCGGAATGACCCAGTACCAGGACATCGAGCCGTTCGCGCCCGACTACCAGCCGCTGGACTTCTACTCCTCCGAGGGTGGCGCCGACGGTGCGGAGTTCCTGGCGTCGCTGCCCGCGGGCGGCGTCGCCGAGGCAGAGGTGATCGGCTTCCCGACACCTGCCGAGGGTCAGGGCTGAGCCCACCCACCACGACGAGTTCCCGATCGACGGGGCGGGCTTCGGCCCGCCCCGTCGTCGTGTCGCCACGACGGCGCACAGGGGCCCGTTTGCCACCCCGACAGCGCCACCCGTAGGATGTCGCTTCGGTCGCCGGCCGCTTCACGCGCGCCGCTGTCCTGACCAGCCCCCCCGCCTACGCCGGGGACGTCGGGACGTTCGACCACCAGTTTCCACCACGGACGGAAGTACAAAGAGGTTTCACTGTGCCCACGATCGAGCAGCTGGTCCGCAAGGGCCGCCAGAGCAAGCGTCGCAAGGAGTCCACTCCGGCGCTGAAGGGCGCGCCGCAGCGGCGGGGCACGTGCACCCGCGTCTTCACGACCACGCCCAAGAAGCCCAACTCGGCGCTTCGCAAGGTCGCCCGTGTGCGCCTCTCGAGCGGTATCGAGGTCACCGCGTACATCCCCGGTGAGGACCACAACCTCCAGGAGCACAGCATCGTGCTCGTCCGCGGCGGTCGTGTGAAGGACCTCCCCGGTGTCCGCTACAAGATCATCCGCGGCACGCTCGACACCTCCGGCGTGCGCGGTCGCAAGCAGGCCCGCTCCCGTTACGGCGCCAAGAAGGAGTCCTGAGATGCCACGCAAGGGTCCCGCCCCCCGGCGCGAGCTGCTGCCCGATCCGATCTACCGCTCGGTGCTCGTCACCCAGATCGTGAACAAGGTGATGCAGCGCGGCAAGCGCTCCACCGCCGAGAAGATCGTCTACGACGCACTCGACATGATCGAGGAGAAGACCGGCACCGAGCCGATCTCCACGCTCAAGCGTGCCGTCGACAACATCAAGCCCCAGCTCGAGGTCCGCAGCCGTCGCGTCGGCGGTGCCACCTACCAGGTGCCCGTCGAGGTCCGTCCCCGCCGCGCGAACACCCTCGCCATCCGCTGGGTGATCGGCTACTCCCGCCAGCGTCGCGAGCGGACCATGGCCGAGCGCCTCGCGAACGAGATCCTCGACGCGAGCAACGGCGTCGGCGCTTCGATGAAGCGCAAGGAAGACCTCCACAAGATGGCCGAGTCCAACAAGGCCTTCGCGCACTACCGCTGGTAGTCCCACACCCCGACCACCCCCACAGACGACGAGAAGACGATGGCTCAGTTCCCGCTCGACCGCACCCGCAACATCGGCATCATGGCCCACATCGATGCCGGCAAGACCACCACCACGGAGCGGATCCTCTACTACACCGGCAAGAGCTACAAGATCGGTGAGGTCCACGACGGCGCCGCCACCATGGACTGGATGGAGCAGGAGCAGGAGCGTGGCATCACGATCACCTCTGCTGCGACCACCGCGTTCTGGACCGACACCGTCGACAACGTGGAGCACCGCATCCAGATCATCGACACGCCCGGCCACGTCGACTTCACCGTCGAGGTCGAGCGCTCGCTGCGCGTGCTCGACGGTGCCGTCGCCGTGTTCGACGGTGTGGCCGGTGTCGAGCCCCAGACCGAGACGGTCTGGCGCCAGGCCGACAGCTACGACGTGCCGCGCATGTGCTTCGTCAACAAGATGGACCGCACCGGTGCCGACTTCTTCCGTGCGCTCGACTCCATCAAGGAGCGACTGACGACCAACGTCGCCGTGCTGCAGCTGCCGATCGGTGCCGAGTCCGACTACCAGGGCATCGTCGACCTCGTCACGATGACCGCGTGGATCTGGAGCGGTGAAGAGCTTGGTGCCAGCTGGGACGAGGTCGAGATCCCCGCGGACCTCGCCGACCAGGCCGAGGAGTACCGCGAGGCGCTCATGGACGTCCTGGGCACCTACGACGACGCCATCATGGAGAAGTACCTCGAGGGCGAGGACATCTCGCCGGTCGAGATCCGTGCGGCGATCCGCAACGCGACGCTCAACCACGGCGTGGTCCCCGTGCTCAACGGCACCGCCTTCAAGAACAAGGGTGTCCAGCCGCTGCTCAACGCGATCTGCTGGTACATGCCGTCGCCCGCCGAGCTGCCCCCCGTGGTCGGCACCGACAAGAAGGGCGAGGAGGTCGAGCGCAAGCCGAACGCGAACGAGCCGTTCTCTGCCCTGGCGTTCAAGATCATGACGGCCCCGCACGTCGGCAAGCTCACGTACTTCCGTGTGTACTCCGGCAAGCTCGAGAAGGGCGGCACCGTCGTCAACAGCCGCTCGGGCAACAAGGAGCGCATCGGTCGCGTGCTCGAGATGCACGCGAACGAGCAGATCGAGCAGGACGCCGTC
>JAFAFN010000246.1 GCA_023423475.1 Actinomycetes bacterium
ATGATCGAGTGCTCGCTCGGTCACGCCGCCCGCAGCTGCACCTACCTGGACCTCGACATACCAGGACGAGAGCAGCTCGGACTGGTGCACGATCCGAGCCGACCGGTGCGTCGTTGACATCTGTCACCGGAAATCTGTCGCCGCGAACCACCGCTTCTGGGCTTCGACCCGGCAAAATGTCGGGGATTCTCTGGGGCGAGAAGAGGTGTGATCCCGATGGAGACCCATGTTCCGGTGCCGGTGCGCCCGAGGCATCGTGTGAGGACGGCGGTCGTCGTCGTGGCGTTCGGCTCGCTCCTGGCCGCCGGATGCAGCGGTTCGAGCGACGGCGACGCAAGCGGAGGGGCAGGGGCGGAGCTGGCCGCCTGTCCGATCGATGCGCTGCCGGCCGACGGCGACGAGCCCGCCGACATCACCGTCTGGCATCCGTACAGCGGACTGACCATGCAGGCGTTCGAGGGCATCGTCGACGACTACAACGCGTCGCAGTCGTCGGTGCGCGTCGCTGCCGAGGGACAGGGCACCTCGGCCGAGCTGCACAAGAAGTTCCAGGAGACGATCGGTGACGACGCGTCCATGCCCGAGGCGATCTTCAGCGAGGACGTGAACCTCCAGTTCCTCGCGGACTCCGACACGGTGGTTCCTGCGACGTCGTGCATCGAGGCCGACCCGGACGCCGGTGGCTTCTACGAGCAGGTCTTCCAGCCGGTGCGCAGCGCGTACTCCCTCGACGACGTCCTGTTGCCCTCGGCGTTCGGTCTGGCGACGATGATGGTCTACGCCAACGACGCGCACCTCCGCGCCGCGGGGATCGGGACCGGAGAGATGCCCGAGACGCTCGACGAGCTGCGGTCGATGGCCGAGCAGGTGCGCGACGCCGACATCGACGGTGTCGCCGAACCGGTGGTGCTCAAGATGGACCCGTGGGTGCTCGAGACCCTGCTCACCGGTGCGGACCACCTGATGGTGAACGAGCAGAACGGCCGCGCCGGGCTCGCCACGGAGTCCGAGCTCGACGACGACGCCGCACGCGGCGTGATGCAGTGGATCTCGTCGATGATCGAGGACGGTCTGCTGAAGCCCGTGCCCTACGGCGAGTCCATCGACGACTTCCTCGCGATCGCGGGTGGCACGTCGACCTTCACCATCTCCGGCTCCGGCTCGATCACCCCCGTCGCCGAGGTTATGGGAGGCGGTGACCCGGGAGGAGAGAGCGGCGACGACGCCGCGAAGGAGGCGCTCGCCAGGATCGATCTGCGAGCAGGGCTCGTGCCCGGCATCACCGAGGCCGGTCGCTCCAACGTCGCGGGCACCGCGGGCTACGTGCTGCAGGCCAGCGACGCCCAGATCGCGGCGACCTGGGACTTCATGAAGTACTTCAACGAGCTGCCCCAGCAGGTCCGGTGGTCGCTCGAGGGGTCGTACCTGCCGCTGACGACGGCCGCGCTCGAATCACCCGAGATCCGCGCCGCGGCGGACACGACGCTGTCGGGCAAGTGGCTCGCCCTCGTCGCCACCGGCATCTCGAACCTCGACGCCAACTTCCCCGGCCCGTCGATCGGGCCATACGCCGAGTACCGCAACGACGTGCTCCGCATGATGGACGGGATCGCGTCGGGTGACGATGTCGAGCCGTCGCTGACCGCGGCGTCCGAAGGCATCACCGAGGCGTTGCAGGCCTACCGCGACGAGGTCGAGGGCTGAGGGCTCCCGCCCGAGCGACGCGGCTCAGCCGGCACCGAGGGTGTCGTCGAGCCAATCGAGGATCACGCGGTTCGCGAGCGAGCGGTTGAGCATCTCGCAGTGCATGTTCGCCCCCTGCGCAGCGGTGAAGTGCACGTGGGTCGTCGCGCAGCGGAGCGCGTCGACGAGGCGCTGGGTGTCGGTCGAGGCGCGGTCGTCCTCGGCCGAGGTCACGAACGTCGGGCAGGTGATCCGGGCGACCATCTCGTCGTCGAGGGTCCATCGCAGCAGCTCGGTGACCAGGGCCTGCAGGTCGGGGGCGTCGTTGGTCCAACTGGCCCGGCTGAACATGGACCAGTTGAGCGCCCGGTTGCTCCGGATCACGTCGGTCGCCCCGGCGGCGAAGTCGGCGTCGAGCTCGGGGAGTCGTGCTTCCTGTTCCGGGGTGAGGCCCATCATCTTGAGCCCGTCGACGAGCTTCCCTCCGATCGACCACTGGCCCGGATCCGCGACGATCGCGGCCAACCGCGGTTCGTGCGCTGCCACCCTCGGCGCCATGTAGCCACCCATGCTCCAGGGCCAGTAGACGATGCGCTGCGCATCGGCGAGCGGGAGCGCGATCGCCGCGTCCACGACGGGGCTGACGACGTGCTCCCAGTCGTGGCGCAGCGCCAGGCCCTCGTCGACCAGCAGTCGGCCCTGACCCGGGCCGTCGTGCAGCAGCACGTGGTAGCCGCGTCGCAACGCCGCGACCCCCATGCCCAGGTGGTTCTCGACCATCGTCGAGTCCCAACCGCCCCCGATCAGCAGCGTGGGACGGACCTCGTCGGGGGCGACGGGTGTACGGATGAACCAGCCGGGGATGTGTGTGCCCTCGTAGGGGATCTCGAGCTGCTCGGCCGGTGCGTCGCCGAGCTCGAGCCCCTTGGCGAAGACCTGCATCTGGAGGTGGAACGCATCGACGAGCCGCGGGTCGACCGGGGACCCGAACAGCGGGTGGTAGGCCACGCCGAGGAACGCGGCGGCGCGCAGGTAGCCCTCGTGCGCGCTGGCCCGGTGTCCCGAGGTCGCGGCGGCGTCCGCCGCCGTGATGAGCTCGTTCGCGTACCCGGACAGGACCTCGAAGAACGAGTCGTCGTCGCCCTCGGTGACCTGGGACGCGAGGAAGGCGATCTCTCCGACGTCACCTCCACCGTACGGCGCGAACCCCAGCAGCCAGCTGCTGAACTCGTCGTGCAACGGGTCGGTGAAGTAGCTCATGGATCGTCCCTCCGAAGTGTGTGGGCATGATCCTGCCACCTGTGTGACCTGCCCCGCGGACGGCGCGTTCTGCGGTGCCGACGGCCCGACGGTGTCCCTCTGACCCTCTGTGTGTAACAGGGACGAGAAGACACCCGCCCGGTCGTGAAGAGGGTGTGAACACCGGCGATTTCGCTGGAATCGACCCTTACTGTCCCCCCCATGCCCGACGCACCACGTCCCCTCGTGGCCTTCCACGAGGTGGGACGTTCCTTCGGTCAGGTCGAAGCCCTGGCCCCCTGTGACCTGAGCATCCCCCGCGGCGAGTTCGTGTCGATCATCGGCCCGTCCGGCTGCGGGAAGTCGACGTTGCTGCGACTCGCCTCCGGGCTCGACACCGCCTCGACCGGTTCGATCGAGTTCGCGACCGACAGCATCGGGTACGTCTTCCAGGACGCGACCCTCATGCCGTGGCGGACGGTGCGAGCCAACGTCGGTCTGCTGGCCGAGCTGCACGGCCGTCCGAAGCACGTCGTCGCAGCGGCGGTCGACGAGGCCCTCGAGACCGTGGGCCTGACCGACTTCGCCGACCACCTGCCCCACCAGCTCTCCGGCGGTATGAAGATGCGGACGTCGCTGGCACGGTCCCTCGTGCTCGACCCGGAGATCTTCCTGTTCGACGAGCCCTTCGGAGCACTCGACGAGTTCACCCGGGCCCGACTGAACCTCGTGCTGCAGGACCTGTTCCTCGAGCACCACTTCGCGGGGCTGTTCGTCACCCACTCGGTCGAGGAGGCGGTGTTCCTCGCGAACCGGGTCGTCATCATGTCGGCCCGACCGGGACGCATCGTCGAAGAAGTCGAGATCCCCTTCGAGTTCCCACGCTCGCTCGACCTGCGCTACGAGCCCGAGTTCGCCGCCTGCGCAGGCCACGTCGCCAAGTCGCTGGAGGCGGCATCGTGACCAGGATCCGCAAGTTCCTGCGCACGGTGGTGCCGCCCACGATCTTCTTCCTGCTCGTGATCGCCGGCTGGTACGTCGTCAGCCTCTTCGTGCTCGACGAGGCGTCGAAGTTCCTGCTGCCTCCGCCCCACGAGGTCGTCAGCGAATCGATCTTCCAGGAGAAGGTCCGCAACGACATGCTCTCGGCGCTGTGGGTGACCGCCAAGGTCGCGATCATCGGACTGCTGGTGGCGATCGTCATCGGCAGCGTGCTCGCGGTGATCATGTCCCGGGCGAAGTGGCTCGAGCGGTCGTTCTACCCCTGGGTGATCCTCCTGCAGACGGTGCCGATCCTGGCGATCGTGCCGGTCATCGGCTTCTGGTTCGGCTTCGACCTGTTCGCCCGGGTCGTCGTGGTCGTGATCATCTGCCTGTTCCCGCTGATCATCAATCCGCTGCACGGGCTCCAGAACGTCGACCCCGGACTGCACGACCTGTTCACGCTGTCCAAGGCCAGCGGGCTGACCCGACTCACGAAGCTGCAGATCCCCTCGGCGTTGCCGGACGTGTTCATCGGGCTGCAGAGCGCCGCCGGACTGGCCATCGTCGGCGCGACCGTCGGTGACTACTTCTTCGGCCGGGGCCAGATCGGCCTCGGGATGCTGCTGTCCCGCTACAGCTCCCGCCTGCAGTCCGCCGAGATGCTCGCCACGGTCTTCGTGGCCTGTCTGCTCGGCGTGATCGCCTTCCTGCTCTTCGGCGCCCTCGGGCGTCGGATCGTCGGCGCCTGGTCCCCTGCATGGGGCGCGCGCTGACACCCGTCGGGCCACGACAACCACCCACCCACCAACCATCCACCCGCCCCCAACCCCCCAAGCACTTCCACCCTCTCCGAAAGGAACCCGACGATGAGAACCCGACGATCAGGCATGCGATCACGATTCGCGGTGGGTACCGCGGTGCTGCTCGCCGCGGCGACGCTCGCTGCGTGCTCCAGCAGCGGCGACGACGCATCCGACAGCACCTCACCGGCCGCCACCGGTGACGGCGTCCTCGCGGACGTCTGTCCCGAGACCGTGGTCATCCAGGCGGACTGGGAACCCGAGTCGGAGCACGGCGGCATCTACGAGCTGATCGGCGACGAGTACGAGATCGACACCGAGGCCAAGTCGGTCTCGGGTCCGCTGCTCGCCGGTGGCGAGGACACCGGGGTCGCGATCGAGATCCGCATCGGCGGCTCACCCGTCGGCTACCAGTCGGCGCAGTCGCTCATGTACCAGGACCGCGACATCCTGCTCGGCTACGGCCGGACCTCGGAGTACATGATCACCCAGGAGGACACCCCGGTCACCGCCGTGCTGTCCTCCATGGAGACCAGCCCGTACGCGATCTACTGGGACCCGGCGACGTACCCCGACGCGAAGAAGATCGAGGACCTCAAGGGCACCGATGCCACCATCTCGGTCGGCCCGGAGAGCTCGGTGTGGCTCGACTACCTGATCGGCACCGGTCAGGTCGAGGAGTCCCAGCTCGATCGCAGCGATCAGAACAAGCCGGCGATGTTCGTCAGCGCCGGCGGCAAGCTCGCCGAGGCGGGCTTCATCACCGCCGAGCCGTTCATGTACGAGCACGAGATCCCCGAGTGGGGCAAGCCGGTCATCGGTGAGCTCATCGACGACGCCGGCTACCCGGAGTACTTCCAGGCCATCGTCGCCCGCACCGACGACATCGAGGGCCAGGCGGACTGCCTCAAGGAGCTCGTCCCGATCATGCAGCAGGCCCAGGCCGACTACATCGCCGATCCCGTGAGCACCAACGAGCTCATCGTCGAGCTCGTCGAGGCCTACGACACCGGCTGGGTGTACTCGATGGAGGGCGCCGAGTTCGCCCACGCGGCCGGCATCGAGAAGGGCATCATGGCCAACGGTGCGGACGGGACCATGGGTTCCTTCGACACCGAGCGTGTCCAGGAGCTCATCGACATCGTGTCGGAGTACAGCGACACCGACGTCTCCTCGGCCACCCCGGACTCGCTGGTCACCAACGAGTTCCTCGACACCTCGATCAGCGCGAAGGGCTGACGGATGTCGATCGGCACCACATCGGCGTCCCGTCCGGCTCCGGCCGGGCGGGGCGCCGAGCCGCTCCTGCCGGCGGCACGACTCGCAGGGTCGCGGAGCAAGATCCGCGCACCGTTCGAGCTCGACCCGACCATGTGCTTCTATTCGCCCCAGGCGAACGTGGACGCGCTGGCGCACCCCCGGATCGCGGCATGGATCGACTTCGTGCGCGACGGGTGGACACCCACCCCCGTGCCGGGTGCCGATCGCCGGGTGGCGCTGCTGCTGCCCTGCACCAAGTACAAGCCGTACGTCACCAGCCGCGAGCACCGCAGCATCAACGCCGGTCTGTTCGCCGCCGGGTGGCGTCCGAGTCGCACCTCGGACGTGCCGTTCGAGCTCGCGGCCGTGCTCGGCGACGACGAGGACCTCGAGGTGCTCAACACCTCGCCGCTGCGCCGTGGGGACGTGGTCCTCGACCGCTTCGTGCTCAGCGAACCGCTGGCACTGGTGCCCTACGAGCTCTCGATGTACTTCTCCGGCGGTCCGTCGCCGGCGACCTCGTACGACGACCCCGGTCTGTTCGAGGGGCGGGGGACCTCGGTGTCGCCCGAACGCGACGACTGCACCGCCACGTCCCGAGAGGACGGGACCTGGGCCTGGGGCCCGAACGAACGAGCTGCGTACGTCGAGATGCACAACGTCATGTCCTCGACGCTCGCGGCGGCGCTCGGCCGAGTCGCGCCCTCGTACGACCACCTGGTCGCCTGGACCTCGCCCGGGCTGACCCACCGCAGCTTCCTCGCCGACGCGGCGTTCCGCTCGACCGATGGCCTGCCGACGTCGCGCCGTGGCCACGACGGCGACCTCCCGTTGCTCGGCGCGCTCGACCACCACCCCGAACTCGTGACGATCCTCCCGACCGACGAACAGCGTCGTCGGGCGCGCGAGCTCCTCGCCGCACGTCTCGCCGGCCAAGCGCGCGGGAGCTCCGCCGCGTCGGTCCGTGCGGTGTACGCCCGCGGCGACGGCCACGACACCCCGCTGGGTCTGCCCGAGCTCGTCGACGAGCTCGTCGCGCACATCGACGACCTTGCGGTGACCTCATGAGCTCGCGTGCGATCCACGCGGCGGGGTCCGGTGAGCTGCTCGGCATCGTCGAGTCGACCGAGGTCGACGAGGTCCCGGACCTGGTCGCCCGCGCCAGGTCCGCACAGCGGGAGTGGGCCGCGGCTGCACCGCACCACCGTGCCGATGCGCTCGTGGCCGCCTCGGTCGAGCTCGGTAGTCAGGTGGACGAGCTCGCTCGAGCGCACTCCCGGGAGTCCGGCAAGATCCTGCCCCAGGCCGAACACGAGGTGCGCGGGGCGTCGGCGCTGTTGCGTCGCAATGCCGAGCTCGCCCGGATGGCTGCGGGTGAGGTCGCTCCCACCGGTGCGGTGCCCGGCGGCGAACGTGATCTGACGATCGTCGAGCGTGTCCCCCTCGGTGTGGTCGTCGCGGTCCTGCCGTTCAACTTCCCGATCGAGCTCGCCATGGAGAAGGCTGCCGCGGCGCTCGCGGTCGGCAACGCAGCGATCGTGAAGCTGCCGCCGCAGAATCCGTTGGCGACCGCGGCGGCGCTCGAGATCCTCCGCCGCCACCTGCCCGACGACGTGCTCCAGGTCGTCGATGCCGACCGCGACACGTCGGCCGCGCTGTGCGCCGCAGCGGGTGTCGATGCGGTGTCGCTCACCGGCTCGGTCGGCGCCGGGATCGCCGTGGCCCGTGCCACCGCGGACCAGCTCCGACCGCTGCACCTGGAGCTCGGTGGCAACGGCGCGGCGATCGTCCGCTCCGACGCCGACCTCGATCACGTCGTGAGCGAGACGCTGCGCGGACGGCTCCTGATGAACGGACAGGCGTGCGCCGCGACGAAGCGCCTCATCGCGCATCGCAGCATCGCCGCCGAGCTGACCGAACGACTCGTGTCGGCGCTCGTGGACGTCGTGCCCGGTGACCCGCTCGCGGACGATGCCCGACTCGGACCGCTCATCGACGAGCACGCCGCCGCCGTGGTCGAAGCACAAGTGCAACGGACCGTCGCCGAGGGTGCACGACGACCGCTCGGCGCACCGCCCGACGGCGCCTGGTTCGCCCCGACCGTCCTGGCGGACGTCCCCCACCACGCGCCGATCCTCCACGAGGACGAGGTCTTCGGCCCGGTCGTCCCC
>JAFAFN010000252.1 GCA_023423475.1 Actinomycetes bacterium
GTCCCCCAACAATCACTTCCTCGGAGTGGTCGTTCCACCCAGCCCGAGATCGCCCCATGCGGTGACCAGCCCCAGCGGCGAGGTCGGACGGCGCTCCGATATCCGATTCGCCACGGCGCCGACACCGTGTGGCTGAGTGAGCCGGAGGTCGCTGAGCGCTACCGGCGCCGGTTGGACACTCAAGCGGCTGAGTCCGCTCGAATCGAGGCCGTGATCGCCAGCGGCGCCAACGCCATCGGCCGAGCGTCGGGCGTGTGGCTCTTCGTGGCCATCGTTCCCGAGACTCCAATTCACGGCCGGCTCGACAAGACCACGGTCGAGAGGATCGATCGTTGGCAACGCTCGAATGGGCAGGCCTCGCCGCTCGGAAGAACGCTCCCCGCTCACGGACGTGGCATCCCCGCTCCAGGACGAGTCGTCTTCACCGGCTCGCTGTCCTCCTCGGAGGAGGACGAAACCGACATCCGCGATGCCCTCGTCGAGCTGTACATCGACGGCGGGGCCTTCGTCGCGGTCCCGATCGGCTTGCGAACTACTGGCGAGGAGGATGCTCGCCAGGTAGGCGAGATCACTCTGGTCGACGACGGCATACTCCTCATGGACTTGGCGCTGCGCTGGTGTGCTGCGGAGGCCGGTGCTTGGGGTACCGCTCGTGTCGTCATGGGCTTCATCGATGCCGACGGCCCGGGCGGCGTGCTCGGTAGACCGATCGAACTTGTGCAGAGTGACACCGGAACAGTGCATCGGGTTCGACCCAGCCGGACCGTGACGGGACGGGTGCACTCCGAAACAGTCGCGGACCTGGGCGTCACCCTCACCGTGCAGCAGCGTCTCTCTGTCCTACACCAGGCTCTTGCTGGGCTGCTCCACTGGTTCGGATTGCCCGAGCCGGCACAGATCCTCGCCGACGGATCCATCGTGCCTCGCCAGTTCACCATGTCGAGGTATCGCGAAGCCGAGGCATGGGCGACCGCCAACGGAGTGAGCGCTGAGGGCCTACGTGAGACTTGAAGGCGAGGTCGCCGCCCGCGTGACCGCTCATCCTCCAGCGCACGGACCAGATGTCAGGCCGCAGAGCGCGTGGCGAGAGCGCGGGACATCCACGTCAGGTGGTTGTCGAGGTACTTCCCATCCAACGGCGCCTCGCCGGCTGCTTCGAGCGCTCCGTTGACCGTGGTGAGAACGGAGCGCCGACTCTTGAGACGCTCATAGACGGATGTCGCTCGCATGCTGGACGGGAGTGCCGCGACGAGTTGGGTCTCCTCGACTCGAGCCCAGAGCGAGTGCTCGCGTGCACGATCGAGCACGTGGTGGCCGCTGAACCGGTGACAGGGCAGACGGCAGCTGCGGAGCTCGGCCGCAGCGCCGGGCACCGCAAGCAATCGTTCGACATCGGCGGCTTCGAGCGACATTCCGATCTGCCCGAAGTACATCCTCGACCGACGCCCACCACGCTGCTGGCCTGCATCCGGGCCAGGCCTGGCTCGACGCTTCGTCGCAGACTGGTCGAACCCTTCTCCGATCGCGAGACCTGCGTCAGCAGCTTCGATGCCGAGCGAACGGAGGGTCGGGGTCACGGCTCCGGCGTGACCGGCGATGACCTGGAACCCGATCGATGCAGCGTGCTGATAGAGCGACGTCACTGCCTCGAGCTTCGACGGACTGTCCTTCATCGGGGTGAGAGGTGTCATCTGCAGGTAGATCGCCGAGATGAAGTGCGGCAGCTCGTCCAGGAGCGATCCGACTTGGTCGAGGCCGCGAGTGTGTCCACCGACGAACAACACGAAGGGACGGGGCGGTACGTCGGCAAGGTTGCTGGCCGTCGCGACGATCTGCTCGTACGCGGGACGCAAATCCTCGTCCGGGGTCGCCGGAAGCCAGCCGGGCACCAGGTACGCACTGGCACCAAGCTCGGCCTGTGCTCGCAGGCTCGCCTGGACCAAGGCCGTGCCCGCCGAACGATCTGCGGGCAGCACCGGCGAGGTCGGGGCCCAGCTCGCAGCCCTGAGCTTCGCAACATCGAGGGCGGACTCGTATCGGAAGCGCCAACCGTGGGTGTCGATCAGCAGGTTGGTGCCATGGTCCCGGAGCGTGCCCAACAACTCAGGCTTCTGCTCGGCCCAAGCGCCATCTACCAGTGCCCATGGGAGATCAAGCGCTGAGGAGAACAGGTCCGTCGGTCCCACGCAGCGGTCTACTGCCTTGTAGTTCTCCTCGCCGATGCGGGGGATGAAGCCATGTCCGAAGTCGAGGTCCACTGAATTAGTCTCCTTGCGAGCGCTCGACGTATAGTATGACATACACGCGACGTATCGCTACACGTTAGGGCGACGAGGAGATCATGACGACATTCACCTCTCTGTTGGACCACCTCTACGAGGGCGACATCGTCGACACATCCGACCTAGCGCGGGTGAGCGACACCAACCCCCGGAGCGTGGCCCGGTGGAAGGCCGAGGCGGCCACGCCACGCCGGGATGCCGAGGAGCGCCTGCTCGAGCTCCGTGCGGTCGTCGACCTCGCCCGGCGCGTCATGCGCGACGATGCCGCCCGGTTCTGGATGCGCTCGCCGAACCCCGACCTCGGCTACGAGAAGCCCCTCGACCTCATCGCTGCCGGCCAGTACCAGCGTGTCGTCGACCTACTGCTTGCGTTGGCGGAGGGCGTGACCGTCTGACATGCCATCGCTGGAACCCCGGGCGATCGGACTTGCGCCGAGAACCTCGCTCTCCCTCATCGCCTACAGGAACCAAGCCAAGGGCTTCGACCCCCGCAGCGGTGACGGTGCGCGCCGCCTAGGAGGCCGATTCAACCCGCCGCACAGCTTCCCCGTGCTCTACCTCTGCCTGACCCGACCGTGCGTCATCGCCGAGCTGACGCGGCAGGCCGAGCGGCAGGGACTCAACGTCGACGCGCTGTTGCCCCGTGAACTGTTCGAGTTCAGCGCCGACCTGGACACGGTCCTCGACCTCACCGACGCGGCGACGCTGAACGCGCTCGGGGTCGCGTCGTCCGACCTCGTCCGAGAGGACCACCGGTTCACTCAGGAGATCGGTGAGGCCGCCCACGAACATGGCTTCCAGGCGATCCGCTCTCCGTCCGCCACGGGCGTCGACCACGTCCTGGTGATCTTCCCAGAACAGCTCGCTGGTGCTGTCCTGGATGTGAAGCTCCTCGGGGAGTGGAACACCCCAGCCGACCTGGCCCACCTCAAGCCTTGATCCACCGAGATTGATGGGCAGGCACTCGTAGTCCAGCCGGGCACGTACAGGACCCATCGCTCTCCGCCAATACTCCGCGAGCGCACCGCTACGGGACGGTGCGGGGTGGCGACCAGAGCCGGAACCCACGCTACGCAGCCTTTGCGCGAGGTGGGAGCCGGCCGTGGACGAGCTTGTGACCGGAACGCCAGACTCGCTGACGAGTGTCGAGCGCGAGGTTGGCTGCCACCTTTCGGGGACGCCGCTCGATGGGATACGTGCGGATCCGCTCCCACATGGCGGCCACGACAACCGCGGCCGTCTCCTCCGCGCTCCACGCGCCGCACGTCGAAAACTTCGACGTCAGATTCTTGATGGCCGGCATCATCGCCTGCAGCACGGTCCGTGCGGCGAGATCGTCCTCGGCTGCATGTCGGAGGAGCACCAGGATGATGGCGTCGGACTCCTCGGCCCGGCCCCGCTCGTTGATTCTCTCGACGAGTGCTCCGAGGGAGCGGACGCCGTCGAAAAATGGTTCACCAGCTCCCCATCCCCGGACTGCTCGACGACCGTGAACACTCTCCGCCAGTCGTTCCCATTCCTGGTCCAGCTGACCTAGCACGCCCTGTCCTGTCTGCATGGTTGATCTCCTTCGTCGGATGACGACGAGACCGTCCACGAGGACTCTGAACGGCAGCCTGAACCCGGCCGAACCTGAGTGCGTGGTCAGACTCGTCTGTCGATGCCTGAGAGTGACCACGGCATGGCCGAATGACTCTCTTGTGCTGTCACGGAGTCCTGGGATCCTGCGCAGTCGGAACTGTTCACATC
>JAFAFN010000255.1 GCA_023423475.1 Actinomycetes bacterium
GTCATCGAGTGGACCATGTCGGGGCTCGACGTGCTCGGCGTCGGCAGATCGAGCACGCCGTCACGCAGCTCCTTCGCCCCCGAGAGGTAGAAGTTGCGCCACGGGCCCGACTCGGCCTGGTAGCCGAGTTGTTCGAACGCGTCCGCGAGCAGCTGACGGCCGGCGTCGTGGGAGGGGTCCGCGAACACGACGTGCTTCACGACCTCGGCCACCCAGCGGTAGTCCCCGTCCTCGAACGCGACACGTGCCTTGGTGACGACCTCGTCGGCGCCACCCATCATGTCGACGTACTTCGCCGCCGCGACCTCGGGCGGGTGCACGTGCAGGTTCGCGGGGTTGCCGTCGAACCAGCCGAGGTACTTCGTGTACGTCGCCTTCACGTTGTGGTTGACCGAGCCGTAGTACGGCCGCATCGCCCAGTGGCTCGCGAGCTCGGGCGGGAACTCGACCTGCTCGGCGATCTCGACCGACGTGAAGCCGTGGTTGGCCAACCGCAGCGTCTGGTCGTTGATGTAGCGGTAGCCGTCACGCGCCTTGGCGAGCATCTCGAGCACCCGGTCGGTGCCCCACACCGGCCAGTGGTGCATGCCGTACATGACGTCGCTGCGGTGCCCCCAGCGGTCGATGAGCTCGTTGAGGAACTTCGACCAGGCCTGCGGATCGCGGATCGGCGCACCACGCAGCGTGTAGGTGTTGTGCAGCGTGTGGCAGCAGTTCTCCGCGGCGCACACCGCGCGCAGCTGCTCGATGTACCAGTGCATCTCGGCGGGTGCCTCGGTGTCCGGCGCGAGCTGGAACTCGAAGTCGAGCCCGTCGATGTTCATCCGCTGTCCCGTCTCGGTGATCTCGTGCGTCGGCGGGATCAGGGTGACAGTGCCGCTCGAGGTGGTGACCCCGAGGCCGGCGCCGACCTGCCCGGTCGGACCCGGCTCGAGGAGGTTGCCGTACATGTACGACGCTCGACGACTCATCGCGTTGCCCGCGACGACGTTCTCGGCGACGGCCGCTTCGAGGAACCCGACCGGAGCGATGATCTGCACCCTGCCGGCGTCGACGTCCGCCTGATCGACGACGCCGCGCACACCGCCGAAGTGGTCGACGTGGCTGTGGGAGTGCACGACGGCGACCACCGGCCGCTTCGGGCGGTGCTCGAAGTAGAGCGCCATCGCTGCGCGTGCGGACTCGACCGAGATCAGCGGGTCGAAGACGATCAGGCCGGTGTCGCCCTCGACGATGGTCAGGTTCGACAGGTCCGCCGAACGCACCTGGTACAGCCGCGGGACCACCTCGTAGAGACCGCCCTGCACCACGAGCTGCGACTGACGCCACAGGCTCGGGTTGACCGTGTCGGGGGCGTGGTCGTGCTCGTGGAGGAAGTCGAACCGTGAGAGGTCCCACACGACCTGCCCGTCCTCGCCGCGGATCACCCCGTCGTCGGGCAGCGGGGCGATCAGGCCTCGTGCGGCGTCCTCGAAGTCCTGTCGATCCTCGAACGGCAGCTGCTCGAGGACCTCCTCGTTCGCCGCGCGTGTGGCGTCGCTCGCGTCCTTCGATCCCGTCATGTGTCGACCTCTTCCCTATCGGTGTTCGCAGAGCGTAACCAGCCAGTCTCGCGGCGTCGCCCGTGCCGTCTCGCGCTCTACGCCCGCGTGTCAGGTTGGGGGCTCGCTCGAGGTCGGCCGGTGGCTCACGACGACCAGTCGATGAACAGGTCGTTCGGGTCCTCGGGCATGACGCGGACCGACAGGACCTCTCCCGGGCGTGCTCGACCGACGCTCATCTGGGGCACGGCCGTCCAGTGCGAGACCGGCATCGGCACACGACCCGGGATCATGACGAGCAGCTCGATCCGACACGCCGGAGCGAAGTCGATCACCGCGCCGGTCGCTTCGACCGCCGTGATCGTCGCGGTCGCCGCCACCCCGTGTGCCACCGCTCGGCCGACGGCGCGCTGTCCCATCGATGCGTTCAACGATTCGAGCTGTGACTGCATCGCCGACATGGATCCGGCGACGTCCTGGCGGGCGGACAGCTCCTTGGACTGCCGCATGATCGATCGGTAGTCGCCGAGGAGCCCCATCACGCACGCCCCGTGTAGATCGCGTTGAACCGGGAGGCGACGGCAGGGTGCTGGGCGATGCGGTCGTTCCAGCCGTCCATGGCGAGCTGCCAGTCGCCGGCGTCGATGCCGCGGGCCGCAGCGACCTCGACGGCCTTGGACTGGTCGTAGCCGTGATCGGCGAGCCCGGCGCAGACCTCGGCGAAGGTCCGCAGATCGACCCCCGCGATCGGCTCGTCGAGCTCGGCGCTCAGCGAGACACCGGCGGGGTGCTGGGCCTGCATCGTCTGTGCGTAGACCGCCTGCGCCTGCATGGCCTGGGCGTTTGCCGACAGCTGGTTGGCCTGGTCCATCAGGCCCGGCGCCGCACTGACCATCGCCTTCATGTCCTTCATCCCCTTGAACAGTCCCATCGGTGCTCACTCCTGGTGTCGAGGGTCCATCGGACCCGTGGTGTCGATGCCATCGTCGGGCAGCGACGTCGACGCGCCATGAGCAGTCGTTACTCAATCTCGAGCGTCAACCGAATCCGGTGGCGAACCCCGTCGGACGACGGCGCTCAATCACCTCGTCGGGGTGAGGACAGCGCGGCGACGAACGCCGAGAGTTGGGGAGCGCACCGGTGGAGCGCGCACGTCACTCCGGGAGAAGTTCATGGGTTGTTTCATCGCACTCGTCGCCGTGCTGTCGCCGAGGGCGGCGCTGGTGCTCGTCTGGCTGTTCACCGACCGTGTGTCGATCGCGTTCGACGACAACTTCTTCGTCCCG
>JAFAFN010000272.1 GCA_023423475.1 Actinomycetes bacterium
CGTGGCGGCGACGGTGCGCCGCGGCGAGGATCGTCGGTACGACGGCGCCGAGCGCCACGGTCTGGTCGAGGATCTCGGCCTCGCCGAGGTCGTGGGTGGGCGCCCACCCCGACGCGGCACCCAGCTCCGACACGGCGGTGCGGAGCACGTCGAGCTCGGCGCCGCGGGGCGCCGCCAGCGCGACCAGGTCGTCGAGCCCCGGTGGCAACGCACGGAGTCCCGCGACCCGGGCGGCGAAGTCGGCCGCCTCGTCCCGGTCCGGCAGCTCGCCGTGCAGCATCAGGTACCAGACGTCCTCGAAGCTGCGCAGGTCGGCGAGCTCGACCGCGGAGTACTGGCGGTAGTGGTAGTAGCCCTCTCGCCCACGCACGTCCCCGACCTCGGTCGAGGCCACGACCACGCCGTCGAGCCCCTCCGGGATCCTGCTGTCCTCTGCGATGGCCTTCGATGGGCTGCCGGCGGTGTCGCTCATCATCGTCTCCTCGTCATCGACGGTCCCGACCCTCGGGTCCGTCCCGCTGCGTCGCGGTCTGCTGTCTCCTTCCGATGGTAGGCACCATCACTCCGTGCGTAAACGTTGATCATGTCGACGTTGATCAAGTGTAGATTGGTGCCATGGCACGGATGATGACCAGCGAGGAGGCGGCGAGTCGTCTCGGGGTCAAGGTGACGACTCTGTACGTGTACGTGAGTCGCGGGCTGCTCTCGTCGCACCCGGATCCGACGCCCGGCTCGCGCCGCAGCCTGTTCGCGGTCGAGGACGTCGAGCGGCTCGCCGAGCGGTCCCGCGGCGGGCGACGCTCCGAGAGCCGGCTGGCCGTGGTCACGACCTCGATCACCCGGCTCGACGAGCGCGGACCGATCTACCGGGGCGTGCCGGCGACCGAGCTGGCGACCGGCGCCACCTTCGAGTCCGTCGCGTCGCGACTGTGGCGGGTCGACGATGCCGCGGCGCACTGGTCGCCCCAACCCCTGGACGTGCCGGGGCACCTGCGTGCACGCGACCGCCTGCCCTGGTCGACGGTCATGGTCGGCGCCGAGGACCCCTTCCGCGCCGACCTGCGACCCGAGGCCGTCGCCAGGGCGGCCAGTGCGCTCGTGGCGACGATGGTCGACTCGCTCGCGACCGACCCCGGCGCTGGCCCGGGCAGGGGTGAGCGACGGGTCGCAACGGGCCCGGTGCTGACGCTCGCCGACGGCACGGGCGTCACGGATTCGATCGCCGCGCGGCTCGCGCAGGCGCTCGGCCTGGTCGCACCCGAGGGGGACGATGGCGCTCGGGGCCCCGCGGTCGTCGCCGCGCTGAACGCGGCGATGGTCCTGCTCGCGGACCACGAGCTGGCGACCTCGACCCTGGCGGTCCGGGTCGCCGCGTCGACGCGCGCCGATGTCTACGACGCCGTGCTGTCGGGGCTCGGCACCAGCGCCGGACGGCTGCACGCGGCGGCCAGCGACGAGGTGCTCGAGGTCTTCACCGCGGCCGAGGTCGACGGCGTCGAGGTCGCCATGGGCGACGCGATGCGCCGTTGGGGCCACGTGCCCGGATTCGGCCACAGCGCCTACCCCGACGGCGACCCCCGTGCGACCGCGCTGCTGGCCCTGGTCGGCGAGCTGGGCGACGAGTCCCGACGCCAGCAGATCCGCTCGGCGCTCGACACCGCCGCGGCCCGGGGCATCCCCGCGCCGAACATCGACTTCGCTCTGGCCGCGCTGGCGAGCGCGACGGGGGCGCCGCCCGGAGCAATGCCGGCGCTGTTCGCCATCGCCCGGGTCGCGGGCTGGGTGGCCCACTACCTCGAGGAGCTCGACGAGTCGCCGCTGCGCTTCCGCGCCCGAGCCATCCACACGACCGAGGCGACCTGATCGGCCGTCGGCCGGCACCGGAGGAGACCTTCACGGTCGGGCGGGAGAGGCGACCCCCTCACCCGCCCGACGCGAAGTGTGCCGCAGTGACCGGGCGACGTCATCGGCGCTCGATCGGCGGTGGATCAGGAGGAGTTCGACGGCTGCGACGATGACCGCCAGACCACATCGCGTGGCCGTCGAACTCCCTCCCGACTCGTCGATGACTGTAGAACGAGTTGCCGAGCGGTGTAAAGGGGTCTTTACAGATTCCTTTGGGCGGTGTTCACGACGAGCGTGCGACCGACCAGCCGATCCCTACCACGGCGGGACCGGCGAGGGGATCCTGGCCAGGTCGGACCTGACCTCGCCGAAGCGTGCCGAGCCCTCGTTCCACTCCTGCACCGCGGCGGACAGCTCCTCGCGTGTCCGTCCGACGAAGTTCCACCACATGAGCACCTGCTCCTCGAAGGGCACGCCCCCGAGCACCAGCACCGTGCTCGGCCGGTCGGACGCGAGTGCCACCGAGTCCCGACCGACGGGGATCCGGGCGAGGACGTCGGGTTCGAGCACCTCCGGCTCGGCGACGCCGGCGCCGGACAGCTGGACCCGACCGGTGAGCACCACGACCGCGTGCTCGTAGCTCGGGTCGAGGGGCAGCTCCACGGGGCCTCCGTCGATCGAGAGCTGTGCACCCAGGACGTCGCTGTCGACCTCGACCGGTGAGTGCACACCACCGAACGAGCCGATGAACGTGGTGCCCGAGACCGCACCGATGCCGAAGCCCGGCAGCTCGGCGTGGTGCGCGAAGCGCTGCGGACCGTGTCGGGTCGCCTCGGGCTGCGCCAACCAGAGCTGCACCCCGTGGGTCACCCCCGCGGGGCCCGGCGGTGTCTGCTCGGCGTGCGCGATCCCGTTGCCGGCCGTCATCAGGTTGACCTGTCCCGGCCTGATCGGCTGCTCGCTACCCAGGCTGTCGGTGTGCACCTCGGTGCCCTCGAGCAGCCACGTCACGGTGTGCAGCCCCGTGTGGGGATGCGGCCCGACCCCCATGTGCACATCCGCCTCCGGGTCGGTCGGACCGAAGTGGTCGACGAAGCACCACGCACCGATCGTGCGCAACGCCCGACGCGGCAACGTCCTGCGGACCTCGAGCCCACCGACGGTCGCGGTGGTGCCTGGATGGAGCTCGATCGGGCCGCTGGCGGTGTCGTTCATCGTCCCGAGGCTAAGCGTCGACCGTCGCCCGGTGGGCCCGGGCGCAGGGGTGGTGAGTGCCAGCGTGCGCCCTGGAGTGCCAGCTGGCGCAGAGCGTTTCGCAGCGCGTGGCCGGGGGTAGGTGACGGGGCACGCGCCCCCTGTAGAGGATGTGATCCCACATGTGCGGAATTGCCGGCGAGATCGCCGCGCCGGGACGGACTCCCGACGTCGACGCGGTCGCACGGATGACCGACGAGCTGTCCCCGAGAGGACCCGACGGCCACGGTCTGTGGACCGACGGTCGTGTGGCCCTCGGGCACCGACGGCTGAAGGTGATCGACCTCTCCGACGCCGCTGCGCAGCCGATGGTCGACGACGAGCTCGGCCTGACCATCGTGTTCAACGGCTGCATCTACAACTATCGGGAGCTGCGCGACGAGCTCATCGCCGCCGGCCACCGCTTCGTGTCCCACGGCGACACCGAGGTGCTGCTCAAGGGCTGGAGGACGTGGGGCGAGGACATGGTGCACCGGCTGCGCGGCATGTTCGCGATGGCCATCGTGGACTCCCGCTCGGATGAGGTGGTGCTCATCCGCGACCGCCTCGGCATCAAGCCGCTGTACCTCCACGAGGCCGGCGGCGCGGTGCGGTTCGCCTCCACGCTGCCGGCGCTGCTCGCTGCGGGCGGGGTGTCGTCGCGCATCGACGACGTGGCGTTGCACCACTACATGACCTGGCACTCGGTCGTGCCTGCGCCGCGCACGATCCTCGCGGAGGTGTCCAAGGTGCCGCCGGCGACCATCGTCCGCATCGCGGCCGACGGCACGCGACGCGAGCGGTGCTACTGGGACCTCGACTTCGACGCCGCGCCGCCCCGCGCCGACATGGGTGCCGCGGAGTGGACCGATGCGGTCGCCGCGGCGCTGCGCACCGCGGTGGAGCGACGTCAGGTCGCGGACGTGCCCGTGGGCGTCCTGCTCTCGGGTGGCCTCGACTCCAGTCTGATCACCGCCCTGCTCGCGGAGTCCGGGCAGCGCGGGCTGCAGACCTTCAGCATCGGCTTCGAGTCCCACGGCGAGATCGACGGCGACGAGTTCCGCTACTCGGACATCATCGCCAGCGAGTTCGGCACGGACCACCACCAGATCCGCATCCGGTCGGTGGACCTGCCGGCAGCGCTCGGCGACGCGATCGGAGCGATGAGCGAACCGATGGTGAGCCACGACGTCGTCGCGTTCCACCTGCTGAGCGCCGAGGTCGCACGCCATGTGAAGGTCGTGCAGTCCGGCCAGGGTGCCGACGAGGTGTTCGGCGGCTACCGCTGGTACCCGCCGCTGCACGAGCTCGACCTCACGACCGAGGGCGGCGCCGGACTGGACGCCGCGATCGAGGCCTACGCCGAGGTGTTCTTCGACCGCAGCCACGAGTCCCTCGGGCGCCTCGTCGAGCGCGAGCACCTCGTCGACCACGACGTCAGCAGATCGGTGGTGCGGGACCACTTCGCCCGGACGGGCGCCACGACGACGCTCGACCGGGCGTTGCGACTCGACACCCAGATGATGCTCGTCGAGGACCCGGTCAAGCGGGTCGACAACATGACGATGGCGCACGGACTCGAGGCGAGGGTCCCGTTCCTCGACCACGAGCTGGTGGAGCTCGCCGCGGCCGTGCCGGCCGAGCTGCAGCTCGCACACGGCGGCAAGGGCGTCCTCAAGGAGGCGGCGCGGCGGATCCTCCCCGCGACGGTCATCGACCGGCCGAAGGGCTACTTCCCGGTGCCGGCGCTGAGCCACCTCGAGGGCCCGGTGCTCGACATGGTCACCGACGTGCTCCGCTCCCCCGCCGCGAAGGAGCGCGGCCTGTTCCGCAGCGACGCCGTCGAGTCCCACCTCGAGGATCCGAACGGCTCCATCACCCCGCTGAAGGGCAACTCGCTGTGGCAGATGGCGCTGCTCGAGCTCTGGCTGCAGGAGCACGGCCTGTGAACACCCACGAGATCCACGCGCCCCGGGCTCGCAGCGCAGGCTCGGATCGAGTCGCGACACTCCCGGAGGACGAGTCGCGCCATGAGGGCTGGAGCGAGCTCACGCCCTCGATCACCGGACGCTGCAGGGACTCCGCCACCCTCGACTGCGGGTGGGGCCGCCTCGTGTTCGGCCAGACCTTCCGCGACGCGGCGGCGGTCGCCAACGCGCTGCGTGCCGAGGCACCGGGAAGTCGGGACATCTGCCTCTACGCGAGCGATCCCCATGTCGTGGTCGGCCACGCACCGAACGAGCTGTTCATCGACCCGTCCCACACCTATCGCCTCGAGCTCGACGACCGAGCTCCGGCCGCCGAGCGCGGGCACTCCGGTGTCACGGTGCGGCCGGTCGAGGGGCTCGACGACGCTCGCGCGGTCAACCACCTCTACCGGCTGAACGCGATGGTGACCGCAGAGGACGACCGCATCGTCGAGAACCAGCGCAGCGCCGCGTTCGCCTACCTGATCGCCGAGGACGCCGCGACCGGACGGGTGATCGGTTCGGTGATGGGCGTCGACCACGTCGAGGCGTTCGACGACCCCGAGGGCGGCACCAGCCTGTGGTGCCTCGCGGTCGACCCGAACTCGTCACGGCCCGGTGTCGGCGAGGCGCTGACCGACGGTCTGGCCCGGCACTTCTCGGCACTCGGTCGCCGCAGCCTGGACCTGTCGGTCCTGCACGACAACCGTCCGGCGATCCGCCTGTACGAGAAGCTCGGCTTCCGTCGTGTCCCCGTCTACTGCGTGAAGCGCAAGAACCCGATCAACGAGCCGCTGTTCGTGCCGGGCGCGGTGCCGGGCATCGACGGTCTCAACCCCTACGCCCGGATCATCGCGGACGAGGCGCTGCGCCGCGGCGTCGAGGTCGAGGTGCTCGACGCGCAGTGGGGCGAGCTCCGGCTGACCTCCGGCGGGCGCAGCATCGTCACCCGCGAGTCGCTGTCCGAGCTCACCTCGGCGGTGGCGATGAGCCGCTGCGACGACAAGGCGGTGACCCGCCGGATCCTCGAGGGCGCCGGGTTGCGGGTGCCCGGCGGCGCGCCTGCCACCGGAGGCGATGCCGACCTCGACCTGCTCGAGCGGTTCGGCTCGGTCGTCGTGAAGCCCGCGCGGGGCGAGCAGGGCGCCGGCATCACCGTCGGGGTCGACCGTCCCGACGAGCTCCGTCAGGCGATCGAACGCGCCGCCAGGGTGGACTCCAACGTGCTCATCGAGGAGTGCTGCGACGGCGAGGACCTGCGGATCGTGGTGATCGACCACAAGGTCGTGGCCGCAGCGGTACGGCGTCCCGCCGCGGTGCTCGGCGACGGCTGCCACACCGTCGAGCAGCTGATCGCCGCACAGAGCCGTCGACGTGCCGCCGCGACCGGTGGCGAGTCGACGATCCCGATCGACGAGGTGACCGTGTCGATCCTGGCCGACCAGGGCCTCGCCCTCGACTCGATCCCCGGGGACGGCGAGCGGATCGAAGTGCGCGGAACGGCCAACCTGCACACCGGCGGCACCATCCACGACGTCACCGAGGAGCTCCACCCTGCCCTCGCCGACGCGGCGGTGGTGGCATCTCGGACCCTCGAGATCCCGGTGACCGGGCTCGACCTGCTCGTGCCGGACGTCACCGGGGCGGACTACGTGATGATCGAGGCGAACGAGCGCCCCGGACTGGCCAACCACGAGCCGCAGCCGACGGCGGCCGCGTTCATCGACCTGCTGTTCCCGACCCTGCGACGGCGGCCGTGAGCGCCCGCGAGCACGGCGACGACGTCGACCGTGAGCGACTCCAGGCGACGCTGGTGCAGCTGCTCGGCATCCCGAGCCCGAGCGGGCGCACCGACGAGGTCGTCCAGGTCCTCGGCGACCGCCTGGTGGCGCTCGGCCTGTCCCCGGAGCTGACCCGACGGGGGGCCATCTCGGTGCGGCCGACGGGCAGTCCTGCGGGCGCCGCCCGAGCGATGGTCGCGCACGCCGACACCATCGGGGCCATGGTCCGCGAGATCAAGCCGAACGGGCGCCTCCGCCTCGTCCCGATCGGGACCCACAGCGCTCGCTTCGCCGAGGGATGCCGAGTGACCCTGTTCGTCGACGACCCCGCGGTCACCTACTCCGGCACCGTGATGCCCCTCAAGGCGAGCGGGCACCGATGGGGTGACGAGATCGACACCCAGGGCGTCGGCTGGGAGCACGTCGAGCTCCGACTCGACGAGCCCGTCGAATCGGCAGCGGACATCGAGCGCCTCGCCATCCACGTCGGCGACCACGTGGCGTTCAACGCGCAGCCGACGATCACCTCGAGCGGGTTCGTCGTGGCCCGTCACCTCGACGACAAGGCGGCCCTCGCCGCACTGCTCGAGATGCTCGCCGTGCTCCAGGAGCGTGGCACCGAGCTCGAGGTGCCGCTGCACGTCCTGATCACCGTGAGCGAAGAGGTCGGTCACGGCGCGTCCCACGGCCTCGACGGTGACGTGGCCGAGCTCATCTCGATCGACACCGCCGTGGTCGCGCCAGGACAGACCTCGCGCGAGGACGCGGTGACCGTCGCGCTCCAGGACTCGAGCGGCCCGTTCGACTACCACCTCACCCGGCGGCTGCTGGCGCTGTGCCGTCGTCACGACATCCCGCACCGGCGTGACGTGTTCGACCACTACCTGTCCGACGCGGCGGCGGCGCTCGAGGCGGGCGCCGAGACGCGTGCCGCGCTGATCGGCGTCGGTGTGGACGGCACCCACGGCCACGAGCGGACCCACGTCGACGGCATCGTCGCGCTGACGCGGCTGCTGCTGGCCTATGCGAGGTCCCCGCTCACGTTCTCGGAGTGGGACGCCGATCGCCTCGGCCCCCTCGAGGAGTTCCCCTCGACATCGGTGCAGCCCGCGCCGCACCAGCCCGAGCTCATCGAGTGACCCGGCGGCACGGTCCGAACACCTAGGTTTCACCCATGGTTGATCCCGACGTCGTGATCGTCGATGCCGACACCGTGGCCGGCTGGCGACGGGTGACCCCGTCCTTCGAGCAGCTGCGCGCCGCGGTCGAGGACCTGCGTGCCCAGGCCCCCCGCTCGACCGTCGCGATCGTCGGTGACCCGGCCCTCAAGTGGGCGTTGTCGTCGAAGGACCAGGTACTGCTCGACGAGGAGATCAACCACCAGCGCATCGTGCTGGCTCCTGCAGGGACAAGGGAGGGCCACGTCGGCTTCATCGCCGAAGCGGTCAGGAGCGCGGATGCTCGTCGCATCTCGGTCGTCGTGGTCACCGACCGTGCGGTGCAGGGTTGTCCGATCGCGCGGCTCCAGCGCGTCGGGGACCGCTTCGTGTTCGATCTGGCCGGTGCGGCGCCGACCGCGGTCACCGCGTCCGCCGCCCCTCGGCATCATCGTCGCCGTCGCGCAGCAGGCTGACCGACCAGCAGCGCCGTCGCGCAGCAGGCTGATTCAGGGGTAGCGGTTGAACCAGGCGAGCACCTCGGCCGGTGCCTGGGGGATCCACTCGTGGAAGGACAGCGCGTCGACGACCCGCTTGGTCGGCACACCCTGGCCCGCTGCCTTGTTGCGGTAGAGGTCCATCGTGAAGATCGGGACGATCGGGTCGAGTGCGCCGTGCAGGAACAGCGTCGGCGGGTGGTCCTCAGGGATGGCACCGACGTCACAGATCGGTCCGGCGCAGGTCGCGTACGACGCGCTCTGGATGGCGAGCGCCCGGAACTTGCCGGGGTACGAGATCGCCATGCGGCTCGTCATGTAGCCGCCGCTCGAGATCCCGGCGGCGTACAGGCGCTCACCGTTGAGGTGTCCGAGGATGCCGCCGTCGATGGCGTCGAACATCTCGAGCATGAGCGCGTGGTCGTACGACGCGTAGTAGTTCGGGATCAGCAGGTTGTTGGTGTCCCAGAAGGTCACACCACCGAGGTGGGTCTCCGGGGTGAGCACGGCGTAGCCGTGGTCGAGCAGGTACTGCACGGTGCGGGTCTGGTGGTACGCACCGAAGGGCAGCAGGGGCGACGCGGTCCAGGTGAGCGCGGCCGACGCGACGGACCCCTGGAACATGATGACCACGGGCCAGCCCCCGGCGGGCGGGATGCCGGCGGGCACCTGGTGGTGGACCTCCCGGTGCATGCCGGCCGCGACGAGCACCGAGGTCTGGCGCGGACAGGTCAGGACCGCGGCGTTCGTCGAGCAGCGTGAGCTCGGTCCGACCGGTGCGGGCGAGCAGGCGACCGCGGCGATCGACGCCACCGCCAGGAGACCCACTGCGAGCACTCGGACCGCCCGCGTTCGCTGGTGCATGGATGTCGCCATGGGAGCCCCCCTCCGGGCCGGCCCCCGCCGTCCCGATCGCCCGTTCTGCTCAGTGGTCTAGCACGACCCACACTGCGATGCCGAACAATTGTGAGGGAATCCCGAACGAGCGTAAGGGGCGCTGCGCTAGCGTGTCGGACATGGCGGTGGACTCGACCCTCGAACGCACCCCGAGCGGCAGTCGGCTCCGCTCGGGGCTCCTGTCGGCGCTCGGTGCGCTCTACTCCCGCCACGGCGCAGGTCGCAGCGCGGCCGAGGACCGTTCGGTCCTCGCCGAGCTCGACGTGGTGCGCGGTGTCGGATCGGTGCTGCCCGAGGGCATGGCGATCGAGTGGTTGGGCACCGCGGGGTTCAGGCTGACCCACGAGGGCACGACGATCCTGATCGATCCGTTCCTGACCCGACGCAGCCTCCCCGAGACCCTGGGTGCAGCCAGCGTGCTGTCGGACCCCACGGTCGTCGAACGGCTCGCACCCGAGGCGGACGCCGTGCTCATCGGCCACTGCCACTTCGACCACGCCATGGACGTGCCCGAGCTCGCCCGTCGTGGCGCGACGGTCTACGGCTCGTCGAACGTCGTCGAGCTGCTCGGGCTGCACGGTCTCGCAGGCTCGGCGATCCAGGTCGACCCCGATGCGGTCTACGAGATCGGCCCCTTCACCATCCGCTTCGTGCCGAGTCGCCACTCCAAGTTGCTGCTCGGCCTCGCGGTGCCGTCCGATGGCGAGCTCACCTGCGATTCGCTCGACGCGCTGTCGAGCAGCGCCTACCGCTGCGGCCAGGTGTACGGCATCCACATCGAGGTCGACGGCACGACCATCTACCACCTGGGCAGCGCGGACCTGATCGAGGACGACTACCGCCTCGGACCGGTCGACCTGCTGCTGTGCTGCATCGCCGGGCGATCGATGACGCGAGGCTTCACCCCTCGGATGCTCTCGACCTTCGACCCGGGGCTCGTCGTGCCGCACC